>JAYPJO010000005.1:8687-15822 GCA_038128465.1 Gammaproteobacteria bacterium | reverse complement strand
CAGCAGATCCGGCGCCACGTTATCAAGGTTTCTCAGCGCCAGCCATTGATCAGGGAAATTGTTGGTCAATGCCCTGGAGCGTTCATCGGCAAGCATGCGGCGTACCTGTTGCTGCAACACACCTGGTTCACGCAGTCGATTGGCTTCGGCAAGTCTCAACAACTCATCGTCCGGCACACTGCTCCATAGGAAGAAAGAGAGGCGGGAAACCAGTTCCAGGTCAGTTATATCATGGGTTGTTCCCGGAGCCATCTCTTCTGGATCAAACTCCATCCGAAGCAAAAATGAAGGGCTGGTTAATATACGTGTCAACGCAGTACGGATGCCTGTTTCAAAGTCTTCAATCTCTCGTCCTGTCAGGTAGAAATCCATAATTGGAGCCATGTCCTCGTCCGTGACAGGTCGGCGATAAGCAAGCCTGGCAACTCTCTCCAGAATCTGTGTTGCACAAGCCTGTTCGTTAATGCCCTGTTCTGGCTGACAGATAAAGAGTGAATTGTAAACAGCGTTCTCACTGACCCCTGAGGGATTGAAGGGGCCTGTAATCCTGGCGGAACTGATAGCAGGGTATCCCGAGGAAGCATGAATATCCTGTGAAGAGCGAATGGCAGGTTTATAAACATCCTGAACCAGGTCCGGACGCTCGACAAAAGTGAACCCCACATCATGGGGCCCGGCTGTCACGAACACTTCGGTCATCATGCGTTCGCCAACCTGATCACGGGCAAGTGTAATATTTTGTATTGACGTGGCATGGTCTTCGGGGCCACCCATCTGGGCTGAGTGAACAACATTACCGTCAATCAGAATTTCGAAAGCATGTGGCCTGATCTGGCCTTCCAGTCCCATGTCCGCACTATCCACTGAACGAATCAACATGGCAGACAAACGATAGTTGCCGTCAGCTGGAAAATTGTATGTCACCAATGTCCCGCCCCGTGTACCCAGGGGCAGTCCAGGAACATAATGGTTCTGGTTGAAATCCTTTCGAACAGGGAATGAGGCTTCCGTTGCTTCTGCCTGTGGGTCCCCTGCAATCATGGTGCTAACTTGCACTGCTGTTGTCAGGTACCGATCCATCAAGGCGGGTGTAATCGTCAGTGCCGTAGCGACATTATCAAACCCTGCATCTGAACTGTCAGGGGGTAGGTACTGGGATATATCTATTTCGATCCCGAAAATATCACGAATAGAGTTGGCATATTCTGTTCTGTTTAAACGACGTAGTGCAAAGTCACCCGGATTATTGCGGGCTTGGCCAAGCTCATCCAGCGATGCGATAAGCCAGCTCCTGAAATCTGACAGGGCTTCAGGGTTAGGGTGAGGCTGACCCTGGGGAGGCATTTGTTCTGTACTCAGGCGGCGAACTACGCGTTCCCACTCTTCCAAGTTCGCACCCAGATCTTCCAGACTCATTTCATCGAGTAACAATGGCCGACCTTCTGGCGTCTGGTCAATCCAGTTATGGCAAACGGTGCAATAGTTATCCAGCAGACCGTAATAGGTTTGAAGTTGCTCTGTAGTGGTTGCTGTAACAGGGGTCTGGGCAAGGCTCAACCCAGGAATCAGCATCATAATAAAAAAGAAGAATTGCTTTCCGGATGTTTTTTCCATGTTAAACCCACTGAAAATAATGTATTTGACCAGGTAAATTAATCTATACGACTTGATTTTCCATATTTTCCACCTATGAAACTATCAAATTTTATAATTTCTTATTTCTTACATTTTTAATTAGTCAAGATTTAATAGCTTTTATAGCCTATACCCGCCTCAGGGTTTATAAAATACGCTATATTATTGCTTACAAGCTATTTTCATTACTCAAACCCACGTAAATTTTCAGTCCGCTTTGGATAGATAGCAGTCTGTTAGATTTTTAAATAAATTATGCTATTCAGGCCCCAGAAATCAGTATCTGAAGGTATATCTAAATCTGATACTGATATCTGAAAGGGCTGACTGGAAGGTATTGTCCTTATCGGTGTCCTGCATGCTGTAGTTCAGGACGATCAAGGCTTCCTGGCCGGCTTCCGGTATCCATTGCAGGCGGGTGTTCAGGCCCATGTTTTCTGAAACGTTGTCCCACTGTAATACACTGATCCAGTAGAGATCCTGGGAGAATGCCACCGTGGTATTCAGGCGGGATAGTCGGGCAATGAAATCGCCCTGGGGTAGTGTCACATCGGTCCAGTTGTATTGTAAAGAAGCCCTGAAGTATTTGGACTGATTCCATCTGAATGTACTGCTTAGCCTGGTTGAATCACCATCATAGAAGTCACCCAGTTCTCCCCTCAGAGTAAAGGAATATTCACGCTGGTTGGCTGAACTAAAACTGAGGTCATAGGTTTCATAGTCATAACTGCCGGGTGTAACTGCAACTGTTCGGCTTGGTTCGCGATAAATGGTAAATGGTGCCAGCACTTCTTCTTTATATCGGGTATGGCCAATATCGAAACCGTCTCCTGAATTGGTCTCAATTTCAAACAATCGAAATTTAAGCTGTTGCAGTTGTAGACCGCCATCAATGATTTCACCCCTGAAGGCATCAATGCCGGAATAGGATTGTTGCCACAGTTCACTGTTATAAAAATGGGTGTAGCCAATTCGTCCTGAATAGTCCCTGACATTGGAGCGGTTCACAAAACCCATGGCCGGGTTAAAGTTTTGCTGTACTTCTTTTATGCCAATTTCACCACGCAGACCTGAGTTATTCGGAGAAGAAACATTGAGTCCCCAGGACGCATCGTCTCCATTCAGTCCCGGTGTGTCGGATTGCTGATACCATGCATTTCCTTGAAGCTGTCTTCCGCTGGCCAGTTCTGTATTCAAATACCTGAAATCAACACCATAAACGCTGTTATCCAGATTGGAGCGCGGGTCGCCATCTGTCACGATAAAACCGAGGGAGGATTCGGCCAGTACATTGGCGGCAATACGGGCAACAAATAAATCACTGGTATCAACGGTGGCAGTAGCATCTTGACGCACTGCCAGGGTGCCAATATTCCAATCACCCACACGTCCACTGACGCGACCGCCGTATTTAATATCAACTTCCTGGCCATTGGCGCCTAAGCCAATTGTGCGCGAAAAATAAGGCCGCGCATTTTGCGATGCTCCCCCCGAGACGGCCTGGTTGCCACCAAAGCCGCCGCCACCAATACTGCCAAACTGAAACAGGTCGGCATCATTGAGGAAAAAATCCCGGCGCTCCGGGAAGAACAGGTTAAAGCGGGTCAGGTTGACCTGGCGGTTATCAACATCGGCAGCAGAGAAATCGGTGTTTACGGTTAATGCCGCGTTCAGTGAGGGTGTCAGACGGTAGAACATGTCCAGTGAGGGTTCGAATTTCGCATCTTTATTGGCAGGATTAAAGTTTCGTCGTTCATTTAATTTAAGCGTAGGAACGACATCAAGACCGACACCCTGGTTCATGCCTTCCAGGCCAGTTGCCAGACCAACAATACTGGGGTTATAGGAGCGGTTGTAACTTACCCAGGCCATTTCCTCGCCGCGGCGGCGAATACCACGGCCAAAATTGAAGCCCCAGGTATCAATATTGGGATCAAAAGGCATGGATTTGAATGGTATTTCAACTTCGGCGATCCAGCCCTGGTCAAAAACACTGGTGGCAACATCCCAGATGGCCACCCAGTCGCCGGTAAATGAGGTAACGTTCTGGTACAGGGCATCGTGGCGGACACCATTGATGTTCGTTTCAAAACGGTAGCCATTCCTACGGGTATTGAATGGATCAAGAATAATCACCAGGCGATCATCACCTGGCAGACCCTGGTTATGGCGAATAACGGGTGCAGCAATCAGCTCGGGGTTGGAGTCATACATCCGGGCGCCAACATAAAGCGCATCTTCGGTGTAGACCATATAAACTTCGGTGCGCTCTGAGGTTGGTGTGCCATCACCGGGTCTGATTTGATGAAAATCATCGATCATGTCCGCCTGTTGCCAGACCTCATCATCGAGCAGGCCGTCCATCACCGGTGGGGTATCAACGCGGGTAACCCGGACCTCTTTCAGGCCTTCAGGGTTATTGGCACTTTGGGCGTTGGCTGAGTTTGCCGGGAAGACTATGATGCCTAAAGAGACCAGCAATAAACAAAACGCCAGAATGAGATCTGTTATGCGTGAGGCCAGTGGAGGAAATTTCATAGTTCTTCCATAGATGGACTAAAGCCAGAAATAGTACTCATATATCATGCAAAAAGTGTGAATATTGAGAGTCTGCCTGACCGGTTTTACTCAGGCTGTCAATTTCTAACCATCTCCAGATAGCCTTGCCCAAGGCGATTACCGGAGACTGGATCAAGAATGTCCACGGCGCCTTCCCAGTAGGGTACCGACAGGTCCATAAACTGGTCGTCGATCAGTGCGCGAATAGTCCATAGCTGATCCTTATACTGCATGTGCCATTCGGTGGTATAGCTGACGCCATTCGGGCCGTTCCAGTTTGTGATTTCTGATAGCACTATATCTTCGGCAGTAACATGGCTTTGTTCAGCGTCAAGATCGGTCCAGTTGCCCTCACTGTTGGGGTGCGCCTGTCCTTCATTGTCACGTAACTGGTAATACATGAGTTCCTGACCATCATCAAACTGCAGTGAAAACCAGTCCCAGCCACTTTGATTGTCGGCCAGTGCCGAAGTGCTCCATTCCCGATCCAGCCAGCTCAAGCCGTTTAGGCTAAAGCGTTCACCTGCCAGGGTAAGCTCGCCATTACTTGCCAGGCGGGTTAGGCTGTAATAGTAGGAGGCATTACCTGGTTCCGGACTCTTCTGACTCAGGCCATTGACACCCTGCAGGACAGGATCTTTGAGCGGATTCAAGCTTAGTGACAATGAGAAGGCGTCATCCTCAATGTCCAGTTGCCAGGGAAAATCATCACTTCCAGATTGCAACGACCAGTTTTCCAGCCAGACTTTGAACGGGTTCATCTGTGCCCCAGCCAGCCCAGGGTTTTCCCTGGAAAAACGCTCCAGGGCAATGTGATTTTGGTTGTCTGCATCCGTCAGGGCAACATGGGCCATCCAGATGCGTGGACTGGCCCAACCGGCATCTTCACTCTGCTGTTCACCGGAGAAACTGGTGTTAAAAAAGGTGGCCTGGTAGCCAAAGCGTCGACCATCTTCGGTTTCCATGTTGCCGTTTAAATACCACCACTCATTTCGAAACCCCACATGCATGCCATGATCATCCGGAAAAACGAACTCCCGGGGTCTGTCAGCACGTAAATAACCCTCAGTGTTTTCTCCACCAAGAACCGCATTCAGGTCAATGTCAAAATTTTCCTGGGTTCCCTGCGCCGGTGGTTCTGGTGAGCAGGCCCCCAGTGCAACACTGAACAGGACAGTAAATATGGTTTGCTGGCGAATCATGGGGTGACTTTCAAAATGAATGATTTGTGTATTGCACGGCATTTCAGTTAAGTCAGAAAGTAGCAATTTAAAGGGATGCTTGCAAAAAATATGCGCTGTATTATGCAGAGAAGATATTGTGAGCAGGTCAGGCTATGAATGATTCAGACAAAAACACAAAAACCTCCAGTGCAGTTTCTCTGCTCATTCATCATGAAGTGCAGGAGGATGCGCATAAAACCTACGAGGTCTGGCTGAAAAAAGTCATCGATATTGCTTCATCCTTTGCCGGCCATGAAGGTGTTTTGTCATCAAGCCTGATCAGCATAAAAACCGCTATGAAATAGCTGTACGTTTTGCGGATGAATCCTGTGCCAAGGCCTGGCTGGATTCACATGAACGTGCGCAACTTATTGCTGAAATAACGCCGGCGCTGGTTTCCAGTGATGACGTCGAAATACAACACGGCATTGATTACTGGTTTTCTTCCATCTCGCCGCCCTTGCAACAGCCGGCTCGCTGGAAACAGTGGCTGCTGTTAAGCCTAGCTATCTGGGTGTTGATGCTATTACTGGAACCTTTATATGCAGGTCTCTATGTATTTGCGCCACTGCTGGCAACCTGGGGCGTCAGGCATTTATTGATGGCCTTTATCAATGTGGCATTGCTGGTCTTTGTGATCATGCCGCGACTGGTGAAGCTGACCAGTGCTTGGCTGCATAAGTTAACAGCTATTGTTTACTCTTCACGCAAGGCAACAACCGGACTGATGCGGGCGCTTTTAATTGCCGGATAAATGCCGGCAAGCAGGGCGGCCACCAGGGCCAGTAGCAAGGCATCACCCAGAACGGACAGTGGCAGGAAGTGCTGCATGCTCCAGCCGAATGAACGCTTGTTAATCACATCAATCAGGACATCAGACATGATCAGCCCCAGCGGTATTGCCAATAGTCCGGCAAAGATACCCAGCAGGGCAGTCTGGCCCAGAATCAGTTTGATGATCTGGATCGGGGTCATGCCTGTTGCTCGCAGGGTGGCAAACTCCCTGCCACGCTCCAGTAACAATGCCATCAGGGCACTGAGCACGCCAATGAATGCAATCACGATGGCGAGGATTCGCAAAACACTGGTGATCGAGAAGGTGCGATCAAAAATTTGCAGTGTCAGCGTCTGGATTTGCTGGTTGGGAAAAATAGCTATTTGCTCATAGTCATCAAGAACCAGTTCTATATCTGAAAACAGCTTGGTATTTGAGTCATCACTGAAGATGGTCAGGCGGGAAGGGCTGGTTTGGTTCCAGGCTGTTTCATAAAGACGTTGATGCATGGCAACCATGCCCTGGCTGGGGGTGTAGTCATACAGAATGCCCAGCACAGGAAACTCTCTTTCACCGCTATCAGTATAAATGGCAATGGATTCGCCAATACCCATGTCAGATAACCAGGCCAGTGGTTCCGACAGTAAAATACCTTCGCCATTATTGAAGCGGGCCAGATTCTCAGTGTTGATTTCTTTGAGGTAATAACGCTGCTCAGCATCATCGTCACTGACGTTGAGGCGCACCTGGCCAATGCTGCTTTCCACCTGGGTATTGATAGTGGCAGTGATGCGCTCAATACCTGCAATGTTTGCCAGCTGCCCGGTGAGTTCGTCATCAAGGCTGGCACCGGTTATTTCAATGTCACCGGCAAAAGACTGGTCCAGCCAGATAATAACCGTGTTGCGAAAACTGTCGACCATGATGCCCACACCGATGGTGA
>JAYPJO010000005.1:0-8677 GCA_038128465.1 Gammaproteobacteria bacterium | reverse complement strand
GCCACAGTCAGTGCAGCAACGGCCATGCCGGTGCGATTCAGTCCGGTATGGATATTTCGCAGTGCCATGCGAGCGGGCAAGGCAAGCGAGCGCGAAAACAGGCGTAGCATGATTTTCAATACCTGTGACATCAGTCCGGGCACCACGAAACAGTAACCGAAGATGATAAAGGTCAGGGCAATGAAGCCGCTGACCAGGCTATCAAACGGGCTCTGCAATAACACGAAGCCCGCAATGAGCAGGACAATACCCGTAAAACTGAGGGCCGGCAGGTAATGTCGCCACTGGTAATTGTGTGCGGCACGTTGCTGTAGGGTGATCGGCTGCGCTAGGGTAGCTCGCCAGGCGGGCAGGGCAGCTGAGAGCAGGGTAATGCCCAGGCCCAGTAAAAAACCCAGCAGCAATGTCAGCGGCTCCACAATAAAGCTGGTGACATTGAGCCGGTAATTGAAATCTGGAATGGCGGCTGTGACCACATCCAGCAAGGCGGTGCCCAGCCAGTAACCCAGCATGACACCCAGGGCGCTGGCGACGGCGCCATAAACGGCAGCCTCAGTCAGTACCAGACGATAGACCTGGCTGCGGGTAACACCCTGTGCACGAAAAACACCCAGGGTTTTTTCCTTACGCAGCACTGACAGGGTCACGGTATTGTAGATAAGCAGGGCGGCGACCAGCAGCGACAACAGACTCATGGCCAGCAGGTTGACATGAAAGGCCGAGGTCATCTGGTCCAGTGTGTCGTTACGCGTTTCAACATCGATAAGGCTCATCCCAGGTGGTAACCATGCCTGGATAAGGCCTATTTCATCTGCGTCCAGGATCAAATCGATACTGTCTATATAGCCTTGTTGCTGCAGGATGTTCTGTGCCACGGCAATATCGGTATAGATCATGCCTTCCGTGGCCACCGGGTCAGAACTGGGCAGGGTAGCACTTAACACCAGGGGTGCTGGCACTGGTGATAAGCCCACCGGGTTGGTGCCGGTATAGGCCGGGATGCTTTGTCCGACGGTGTAGCCGGCCTGGGTGGCGGCAGACTGACTCATGAGCACCGGGTTATCTGAACCTGCCATCATTAACGCTGGATCAAACTGGAAGGCGCCGGCATTGAAACCGGCACGCTGTCGTTGCAGGCTTATCTCGCTGATGCTGTCGAAACCCAGCAGGGTAAATTCCTGTCCATTGATCGTGACCAAACCATTGATGGCTGGTGCCGAATTCCTGAAACCAAGTTCACTGCGCAGGCGTGTATAAACTGATTCCGGTACGCCTTCATCGCCACCAATGATCTGATGGGTAATCGTGCCGTTGACAGACTCAACGGCCATGGCAAAAGCGCGATCTGCACTGTTGCTGGCCAGGTCTATGGCCACCACCATCATGACGCCGAGAATAATACCGAGAAAACTCAGCCAGCTTTGCCAGGGATGCTGGCGGGCATAGCGCCAGGCACTCTTGTTCAGTAAACGTTTACCAGGCGAAGCCACTGTCTCTCTCCTGCAGGCGGCCATCTTCCAGAGTGACAATGCGATCGGCACTGTTGGCTACTTCAAGACTGTGAGTAACCAGCAGCAGGGTACTGTGATGCTCCTGTAACAGTTTGTGCATGATCTGCAGAATGTTCTGCCCGGTGCGGGCATCAAGATTGCCCGTGGGTTCATCAGCCAGTACCATCCTGGGTTTATGTACTAGTGCGCGTGCGATAGCCACGCGTTGTTGTTCGCCTCCTGATAATTGTGCCGGGTAGCGGTCAGCCTTGTCGGCAATCTCCAGCGCCTGCAGCATGTCGCTGACACGTGTTGCTATTTCATCTGTTGCTATACCATTAAGCTCAAGGGTGAATTCGATATTCTCTGCCGCGGTTAGGCTAGGTACCAGGTTGAAAAACTGGTAAATGAAACCGATATGTTTACGTCGGAACAGGGTGCGCTCATGTTCATTCAGGGCGGTCAGGTCTTCTCCTTCAACAATGACCTTGCCGGCGTTTGGGGTATCAATACCGCTGATCAGATTCAACAGGGTGGATTTGCCGGAACCACTACGACCCAGCAGGGCAACACTTTCTCCCTGGGCAATGGTGAGACTGACGTCTTCCAGTACCCTGTGCTTGCTGCCTGCTTCATCATAACTGTGATGGAGATGTTGCAGGCTGATAAAGTCTGTTGTCATTTTGAGGCATGCATTCAGGTGATTGTGAGGGGTGCTATGATACGTGTCTGAACAGAAATAAAGAATATGAAAATTTGCTCACACTGTCAGACACCTAATCCCGCTGCAGCTAGTTACTGCATGTCCTGTGGTCATGAACTGGATGCAGCAAGGGAGGAGTCGAAACCGTCACTGACCTTTGGCGGGTTGAATACCTTCATGCTGTCAATTGTTGGCAGCATTTCGATTTCCCTAGTGCTGATATTTGTATTTCGATTGCCCGTTTTCTTTCTTGCTGCGTTTCTGCCTTTACTGTGGAGCAGCCGAAAAAAAGAGTAGTTTCTATATAACTCATAACTATCGCTAATAAATTGACATGGACTGCTTTTTATGGACATCCCTTCAAAGCATTACTATGATTCCTTCCTCTTAAGTAAAAAATTAGAAACAGGAGTATGGAAATGAAAAAAATTATAAGCATGCTCGGTATCCCGGTTTTACTTGCCAATCCATTATTTGCCCAGCCTCCTGGCCAGGCTATTGACCTGACCCTGCCAGATGGCGACGGTAAGGCGCTGATTGAAAGCATTTGTTATTCCTGCCATACCGTTTTCAATATCGTTGGTTCTGCGGGCTATGACAGCTCGGAAGAATGGCAAAATGTTTTCGGAACCATGGTAACCCTGCCAGATTCACAGGCAGAGACAATAGGAAGCTACCTGGCAGAACATTATCCTGCCGATCCATCGCGTGCACCGACACTGGTTGATGGTGATTTCGAAATTGAGTTTATAGAGTGGCAGGCGCCGACCCTGGGACAACGTTCCCGCGACCCTGTTGAAGCACCGGACGGGTCTATCTGGTGGACCGGTATGTATGCCAGCCTGATAGGCCGGCTGGATCCGGAAACCGGTGAAATGGAAGAATTCCGCTTGCCAGCAGCGGCCAGGCCACACAGTATCATTCCTGATGAAGACGGTAATATCTGGTATACCGGCAACAGCAATTCCACCATCGGCATGCTTGATCCGGACACCGGCATAATCACCCAGTACCCGACACAGGCGCGCGATCCACATACCATGGCCTGGCATCCCAACGGCGATTTATATTTCACTTCGCAGAACGCCGGCATGCTGGGGCGACTTGACCCACAAACCGGGCAAGTGGACGAAATTACAACGGAACCACGGCCCTATGGCATCAAAGTGGCCGACAACGGCACTTTATATATAGCCTATAACGGTACTAATAAAATCGGCGCGATGGATCCAGAAACCATGGAAGTCAGCTATTACACCATTGCCGAACCTCAAACTCGTATCAGGCGACTGGACCTGGCCAGTGATGGCACTATCTGGTATGTGAATTCGACCATGGGAAGAATCGGTCATCTTGATCCTCGTACCGGGGAATACCAGGAATGGGATTCACCCAGCGGGCCTGATTCACACCCCTATGCCATTTCAGTCATTGATGATGTGGTCTGGTATAACGAATCCGGCATGCGTCCGGATGCGCTGGTACGTTTTGAGCCGGAAAGTGAAACCTTCCAGAGCTGGGCGATTCCATCGGGTGTCGGTATTGTTCGTAATACCTGGGTGACCGAGGAAGGAAACCTGCTGATCCATCAAAGCAGTACCAATAAGATTGGTCTGGTAAAAATCCCCAGGGATTGATGTAAATCTGCTGAACCAATCTATCCTGGCATCACTTGTTGTAAAGACAGGTCTCTAGTAGGCTTTCGGGCTTATGAAGAGACCTGTTTTATTTTTCATTGCCTGTTGTCATTTACTTTTCATCCAGCAAGTTTCAGCTCAGGAATTTGTTGGCAGTGAAGCCTGTGCAGCCTGCCACCAGGAAGCCTATGATAACTGGCAGGGCAGTCACCATCGTCATGCCATGGATATTGCCAGTGCTGATAGTGTGCTGGGTGATTTTAATAATGCCAGTTTTGATTATCTGGGTATGACTACGCGTTTTTATCAACGCGACGATGAATTCTTTGTTGAGACCGACAACAGCGCGGGAGAACTGGAAGAGTTCAAAATTTCCTACACCTTCGGCTTTTATCCCCTGCAGCAATACCTGGTGGAATTTCCTGATGGACGTTTGCAGACGCTTAGCATCAGCTGGGATGCTAGGCCAGTCGAAGAGGGCGGACAGCGCTGGTATCACCTGTATCCCAATGAAGCCGTAGATAGTGATGACCCCTTGCACTGGACCGGCGCCTTTCAGAACTGGAATTCTAGATGTGCCAGTTGTCACACAACAGATCTGGCAAAAAACTATTCCATGGAAACCAATAGCTATGATACGCAGTGGCAGGAAATCAATGTCGGTTGTGAAGCTTGTCATGGTGCAGGGTCACAACATGTTGCCTGGGCTGAAAGTGATGGAGAATTAAACCAATTAAATAACATGGGTCTGCTGACCAGTATCGATAAGGTCTGGGAACCGGTTGCCGGGCAGGTGCAGATTCCTGAAGGTGTTGATTTCACCCTGAGCGGACAGGTTCAGGTTTGTGGCAGTTGTCACGCTCGTCGCGCTGAACTGCAACAACGGGATATAGCCGATGCCTTTTTGAATAACTATAGTCTAAGCCCGCTGGTGGAAGGGTTGTATCATCCGGATGGTCAAATTCTGGATGAAGTGTATGTCATGGGTTCTTTTTTACAGAGCAAGATGCATGACAATCTGGTGTCCTGCTCAAACTGTCACGAACCGCACAGTAGTGAATTGCTTATCGAGGGGAACGGTTTATGTCTACAGTGTCACGAAGCGCAGACCTTTCAGTCAGAACAACATTTTTTTCATGAAGTCGGTAGTGTCGGCGCCCAATGTGTGAACTGTCATATGCCGGAAACCATCTACATGGGTGTAGATCCACGCCGGGATCACAGTTTCAGAATTCCTGATCCGCTTGCCAGTATCGAACTGGGTGTACCCAATGCTTGCAGCGGCTGTCATGAAGATCAGGGTGATCAATGGCTGGCAGACTTTTTGGTTTTGCGTCTGAACAATGCCGACCTGCAGTATGAGCATGCCGCCATCATTGCAGCTGCCAGGCAGGGCGATAGCAGCATAGCCCCAGACCTGCTGGCACTGTCCAGTGATGAAACGGCATCGGCCATGACGCGTTCCATCGCCATGATTGAAAGTGCACGTTTTCCTTCACTGCGTAATCTCAGTGTTGCACTGGCTGCACTGACATCGAACGATCCCTTGATCAGAGCCAATGCTTTACCGCTTCTCGGGTTTCGCGATGTCCCCTCAAGTTTTCAGTATGTACAGAACCTGATGGATGATCCGGTCAAGTCTGTGCGTATGGCCATTGCCAGGTATCTGGCCAGTATGCCAGCTGAAATGGTACCGCTACGATCCCGACCTGCTTTTGAAAACCTGATGGCTGAGTATGAAGAAGGTCTCCTGTTTAATGCCGACATGCCGGAATCCATGAGTGACCTCGGCGCCTTCTATGCTGCACGTGGTGATCTAAATGCTGCGCAGCAAAGTTTACAGCATGCCCGGGAACTTTCACCGGGGTATTTACCCGCAGCCATTAATTTAAGTGACGTTTATCGTGCCCAGGGTCGCGATGATCTGGGTGAAGTCGTGTTGAATGAGGTGCTGGAACTGTATCCAGACTCGGCTGATCTGGCTTATGCCCTGGGGCTGCTTTATGTGCGCACTCAACGCATTGAGCAATCCATCGAATTGTTCGATAGCGCCAGAACCCTGGCGCCGGACAATCCGCAGTTTGTTTATATCTATGCGGTTGCGCTGGCAGAAATCGGCAGAGTAGATGAAGCTATTACAATACTGGAAGCTGCACTGCAGGACTTTCCGGACAATGTACAAATCAGGCAGGCAATACAGGCCTATCGGGCTTTATAGATAGATAGAAGGTGTAATAGACGCTGTGAGAGTAAATCACGGATTTACTCTCACAGCATGTTGTTGAAAATGAACAGGAACAGTATTAAGTTTGTGCTATTAACTTGCCAAAGGAAAAAATCATGATAAAAAAAATCCTTTCCACACTGATGTTGTTGGTTCTAATAAGCAATCCTTCGCTGGTTTTTTCCCAGGACATTGAGCCTGTCATGCCCTTCAAGGTGGGGACCTTTGCGATTGATAATATTCCTATGGTTGGCCTGGTTGTAGCGAATGACGAATTGATTGTTGATCTTGCTGCAGCAAACCGCGTACTCGAACTGATGCCGCAATATACTGCCTTGAGCATGCCAGAAGATATGCTGGGTCTCATTGCTAATTATGAGTATGGCCTGAAGTATCGTATCTATGAAATCGTCAACTATCTGGATGGAGAAAACCTGTTGGCTTCAGGGAATCAACCTAATTATGTTCATCCGGTTGACTCTGTGGACATCATGGCGCCGATCCAGTATCCCAGCAAAATCATGAATGCGGCAGTTAACTTCTATACCCATGCCTGTGAAGGTTGCACTGAAGAGGAATCCGCAGCCATGACCCGGGAGCGCCAGATCAATCGTGGTGTGCCAAATCTGTTTCTTAAACCTACCCGTGGCACAGTGATAGGTGATGGAGAAGACATCATTATGCCTTACGGCCGTGACAGTATCGAATGGGAGGTTGAGATGGCCATCGTGTTTGGTCGATCCGGCAAGTACATCTCAGCAGCCCGTGCCTATGACTACGTATTTGGTTATATGGTGGCTATGGATATTTCTGATCGTGGCGGCCGGCCACCAGGCGGTTTTGATTCCGGTATTGACTGGTTCGTTATGAAGGGCAGGGATACCTTTGCCCCGCATGGCCCATGGATCATTCCCAAAGAATTCTATGGTGATCCGATGGAGCGCTTGCACCAGACACTGGTTATTGATGGTGTGACAGTCCAGGAAGCCAGGGCCGGAGATATGATCCACAATATTCCTGAGCTGATTGAATACGCTTCTTCAGTGATGACGGTTTTTCCGGGAGATGTTCTGCACAGCGGTACGTCGGGTGGTACCGGTGATGGAAGAGTCGAGCGCGCGACGGGTTCAGGCTACCTGGTTGATGGTGAAACCATCAGTGCCAGTATTGAAGGGATAGGAACCCTGACTCACCGGGTCAGGGCCGAGCGGTCGATCCCGGGTGATTTATCCGGTTCACAATTGCCGACAGAGTAGCGCTAAATAGCTGTCGCATTAAAGTAACGCTGCAGGGCTTCCAGGTTGGCAATGACACCCGGCATGGTAGGGTTGACTTCAAGTGCTCTGCGCAAAGCATTACGGGCATCATAAAACTGCTCCAGAGCAACATAAACCTGGCCCAGTCCACTCAGGGCACCAAAGTGCCTGGGCTCCAGTTCCAGGGTGCGCATGATGTCACTTTCTGATTCCCGGTAATTGCCCAGTAGGAAATGGGCGGTGGCACGCATGTTCCAGGCCTCGGAAAAGTCCGGGGCCAGCTCGATGATTTCATTGAACGATTGCAGGGCAAGGCCCAGTTGATTGCCGCCCATTTCATCCAGGGCATTGATCATAAGGTCATTAATATCCGGGTCAGGATGCTGATTCCAGATATCCCAGATTCTGGCTTCTATCCGCAGGGCAGCGTTGGCGCTTTCAGCGTTTTGTAGTTGTTCGAACAGTTCGGTTAAACGCGGGTCATTTTGATCCGCCATTGCCCAGGCGGGCATAAATATTATAATCAGGACAAGAAATTTTTTCATAAGCCAGTACCTTGCACAGGTGAGCACTATAACAACACTAAGCAGGGCATGACAAAGAGGTTTCCAAAACGATGATTATTGGTGGTAGGTTAAAATCCTTGCTAAGACGAATATTCTTCGGTCTGGCGGTACTTGTATTGCTTGCAGTGATTGCAATATTGGTACAGTTTTTTTTGCTGGCACGCCAGTCCGAAGGTTTGCTCAATGCCGGCATCATCAATGGCGCACTCAATGGTGTTCCCAAAGCCACTTTGCAGAATTGTCCCGATCGTCCCAGTTGTGTAAACAGCATGGCGGAAGAAGAGATGCATGCCATTGCCCCTTTTCGTTATGGCGCCAGCTCGGCAAGAGCTATAGATCGTCTGGCAGCTATCATTTCAGATATGCCGCGCACCGAGATCAGGGTAAAACAGGTCAATTATATTCATGCAACTTTTGCCAGTGCCTTGTTTGGCTTTGTCGATGATGTAGAGTTCCTGCTTGATGGCAATGTTATACAGGTGCGTTCAGTTTCACGGGTCGGTTATGGCGACATGGGCGTCAATCGCAACCGGGTTGAAGAGATACGCAGACTGTATAACGAAGAATAAAACCCTTAACCAAAAGGATGTCTGAGGATGATGGTTTCTTCGCGGTCAGGGCCGGTTGAAATAATGTCCACAGGTGCTTCGATTTTTTCCTCAATAAAGCGAATGTAATCCAGCGCATTCTTGGGCAGGTCATCCAGGGATTTGGCACCAAAGGTGGATTCCTCCCAGCCTGGCAGTTCCTCGTAAATGGGTTCCAGTTTGTCGTAGCTGTCGAAGCTGGTCAGACAGGTCA
>JAYPJO010000004.1:28512-29393 GCA_038128465.1 Gammaproteobacteria bacterium | reverse complement strand
AACCGTATTACCTTCCACTTTTAATTCGGCACCCATACGATTCATTTCATGAACATGCATAAAACGGTTTTCAAAAACCGTCTCAGTGATGACTCCTGACCCTTCCGCAACTGCATTTAATGCAGTAAATTGCGCCTGCATATCAGTGGGGAAAGCCGGATAAGGTGCAGTTGTCAGGGAAACAGCTTTAGGCCTTTTGCCTTTCATATCCAGACTGATCCAGTCCTCACCAACTTCAATCTGTGCACCGGCTTCTTGCAGCTTGCTTATCACTGCTTCCAGAGTCTTGGGCCGGGTATCCTTTACCTTGATTTTGCCGCGGGTTGCCGCTGCAGCAATCAGATAAGTTCCTGTCTCGATACGATCCGGCATCACAGAATAGGTGCAGCCATGCAACTTCTCTACACCATTCACAACTATGGTATCTGAACCCTCACCACTGATGTCAGCTCCCATTGCTTTCAGACAACACGCCAGATCAACTACTTCCGGCTCTCGCGCTGCATTCTCTATGATGGTCTGACCATCAGCCAGGGTAGCAGCCATTAATATATTCTCTGTGCCGGTTACTGTTACCAGATCCATAAAAATATGAGCCCCATGCAGTCGGCCATTAGTACTTGCCTTGATATAGCCATTGTCTACCTGTATATCAGCACCCATTTTTTTCAGCGATTCTATATGCAGGTTGACCGGACGACTGCCGATGGCGCAACCGCCGGGTAATGCAACTTCCGCTTTACCAAAATGTGCCAACATGGGTCCTAACACAAGAATGGACGCACGCATGGTTTTTACCAGTTCATAAGGTGCATTGAAATTAGTTATCGAACTGCTGTTTAACTCAACTTCAAGCCTGTCACCGATGATGGATTCCACTC
>JAYPJO010000004.1:20415-28502 GCA_038128465.1 Gammaproteobacteria bacterium | reverse complement strand
ATACAACCAAGTAACTCCAGCATGGTTGTAATGTCATAAAGATGAGGCAAATTGCAGATTTTGACATAGTCATCCGTCAGCAATGTTGCTGACATAATTGGCAATGCTGAGTTTTTGGCACCTGCTATTCTGATTTCACCATTAAGTCTGGTGCCGCCCTGAATAAGTAATTTATCCACATTTTCACCTGTCTAGATAAAGGCCTGTATTCTGATTTAAAACCGAAACTAAACTACAAAGCCAGTTCCAGCCCTGAATGCTCGTAGTACCAAGCCAAAAAAAAGAGCCAACCGGCTCTTTTTTCACCAGTTACACCAGTCTGTGTTCATTCCTGTTGTGCATATTCTTCATGAGTGAACAGCAACATACTGACAGCATGGATCGCTCCAGAGCTGATATGTTCGTTAATGATACGATAAATAGATTGCTGACGCTTCACAGAATTCAGGCCATTGAAAATATCGGCAATTACTCTGATCTGGTATTTACCATCACCACCGATAATCTCAATGTCCGCATCACTGATTTTTGCTGCAATAATATCGCTGATCTGTTCTGTCGTAATACTCATTTCATCCAACTCTTGCGCAAGGCTGCGCATTTTATCCTAACGCAGGAATTTTGCCAGAGTTTTAGCAGGCAGAAGCAGTCCTAAGCCATACCAAATAAGCTATAATCTTATTTTGACTGAATCCAGGGTCTTTTGAATGGAATATGTAGTGTTCGCGCTGGCAATTATTGGCGGGATCATCGGGCTCGTCTGGAGTGCGGACAGGTTTGTTTTAGGCGCATCAACCACAGCCAGTAATCTGGGGGTTTCCACCCTGATTATTGGTTTGACAATTGTATCTTTTGGAACATCGGCTCCGGAAATAATTACGTCTGCAACGGCAGCATTGACCGGTGCACCAGAGATAGCAATTGGCAATGTACTGGGATCCAATATTGCCAATATTGGCCTTGTGCTCAGTATTACTGCACTGGTTCGGCCGATTGTTATTCCAAACTCTTTACTGAAAGAAGAGTTGCCAGTGCTGTTGATAGTCACCATCGCATCGTTGTTAATCTTTTACGATTTATACCTTAGCTGGGCAGATGGGGTTATTCTGCTATTTCTGTTAACTGCATTTACCTTTTTTATTTTCAAAGTTAAAGCATCACTGGCTGGCTCTCACCTCTCTGAAGAAAAAGAAGTAGAAGAATTCATTGCGGATATGAGTACAAGCAAATCTCTGATGATGATGCTGTTTGGTTTGATATTACTTTTAATAAGCGCTCGCGCTCTGGTTTATGGTGCTAGCGGAATAGCTCGGGGTCTGGGTGTCAGTGAGGTAATAATTGGATTAACCGTAGTAGCAGTTGGCACCAGTCTGCCAGAATTGGCGGCCTCCATAGCAAGCGTTCTGAAAGGCCATCATGAAATAGCAATCGGGAATATCATTGGTTCCAACATTCTTAATCTGTTACTTGTCCTGCCTGTGCCGGCTTTCCTGGCCCCAATGGCGATTGATGCAACAGTTTTTTACCGTGATGGAGGCACAATGCTGTTAATGACCCTTTTGCTCACTTTCTTTACTATAGTGAAAATAAAAAGTGGTCAAAAAATTGGTCGCATACTGGGGACAGTTTTATTGCTTATATATATATCTTACACTGCCATTCTGTTCATATAGAGTTAGATCCATGAGTAAACACTCTTTCAAACAATCAGCCCTGCGAACGATTTCTCTGGAACAAGATGCCGTAGCGGCACTTTCAACCAGGATTGATACAGGTTTTGAATCTGCCTGTGATTTGATCCTGCAATGCACAGGACGTGTTGTGGTGATGGGTATGGGCAAGTCTGGTCATATTGCCAACAAAATAGCGGCAACCATGGCAAGCACCGGCACGCCTGCACTTTTTGTACACCCGGCAGAAGCCAGCCATGGAGATATAGGCATGATTACTGAAAAAGATATTGTACTGGCCTTGTCAAATTCTGGCACCACTGAGGAACTCATCTCCATTTTACCGGTTTTAAAACGTAAGGGAGTGCCATTAATCTCCATGACAGGAAATGCCGATTCAGTACTGGCACAAAGTGCCGATGTTAACCTTGATGCCAGTGTTGAAGCTGAAGCCTGCCCGCTGGGACTGGCACCTACCACCAGCACTACTGCCAGCCTGGTACTTGGTGATGCTCTGGCAATGGCTTTGCTGGAAGCAAGAGGTTTTACTGCGGAGGATTTTGCATTTTCACATCCCGGGGGGAACCTGGGGCGACGACTGTTACTCAAGGTTAAAGATGTCATGCACGCTGGTGAAGATATACCCATTGTAGATGCCAGCGTGCCGGTTAGCGAAGCCTTGCTGGTAGTCAGCGCCAAAAAACTTGGTATGACCACTATCAGTGACGAAACTTCTAAACTGGCCGGAGTATTTACTGACGGTGATTTAAGACGCCTGCTCGATCAGGGCAAAGATCTGCAGAATACCCTAATTGGTGATGTTATGACTCGCGATTTTCGTGCTATCAGTGCCAAAGCACTGGCCTCTGAAGCAGCCAAAATAATGCAGGATAACGAGATCTACAGCCTGGTGGTCCTTGACCCTGAAGAATCGCTGGAGGGTATTGTTACCATGCATGATTTATTAAAAGCTAATGTTGTGTGAATCATATGCCTGAACTGCCACCCGAAATTACAGAAAGAGCTCGTAATATCAAGCTCCTGGTGCTTGATGTTGATGGTGTCCTCAGTGACGGCAAACTGTATTTTTCAGATCAGGGGGAAGAGCTGAAAGCCTTCAGCACTCTTGATGGCCAGGGAATAAAGTTATTACAAAATGCCGGTATACAAGTCGCTATGATTACCGGAAGAGAATCCAGCATTGTCTCACAACGGGCCCGAGAACTTGGCATTACCCAACTTGTCCAGGGGTGCGAGACGAAACTTTCAGCACTGGATACTATATTGCAGGATCTTAAGCTGAGTTATGCACAAGTTGCCTACATCGGTGATGATTTACCTGACCTTTCCTGTATCCGCCGGGTTGGTTTTGGAGTTACTGTCCCAAACGCCAATCCAGTAATTCTTGAGCATGCCCTGTGCTGTACAGAACGTACTGGTGGGAATGGCGCTGTACGTGAAATTTGCGACCTTATATTACAGGTGCAGAATAAATTTGATGAGGCCATAGCGCCTTTTATGTAACAGGTAAGCTGATGCGTAATCACATAATTGCCCTGGCCATCCTTTCTGCACTATTAATGTTCCTGTTTATTTCCGATACTGATGATGTTGACATTTCGGTGCTGCAAGGCAGCCGCGTTAACCAGGCTTTTGATTATTATTTAACGGACTTCGACACAACCCGCTTCAGTCCGATTGGTGAATCTGAATATCGCTTACAGGCAGATCGCATTGTTCATTACCCTGCGCCGGAATTTGCCAGTATAGAATCTCCACGCCTTGTTTTTTATGCTGACCAGGCTGGCCCATGGTTCCTGAGTGCAGCCTATGGCACAATAACACCGGATATTGAAAGAGCTGAAGACAGGCTGGATCTTTCCGAGAATGTGCTGGTCCAACATATTGATGCGCAAGGGCAAACCTATAATATTTATGCGGATGAGCTCACGATATATCTTGATAGCAGATTTCTAAGTACTGAAACAGAAGTGTTGTTTCAAGCAATTGATAGTGAAATCAGCAGTTTGGGTATGACCGCTGATCTGAGAACACAGCACCTTACTTTTTTAAGCAATGTAAGAGGACGCTATGAATAACAACAGCAAAGGCAAGCTATCTGGCCAATTGAAAATTGTCAGCCTGTTCATTTTTTACCTCAGTGCGTCTGCTGTATATGCACTTCCCGGAGACCTGGAGCAGGATATGATCACCAGTTCCCCGGCCCGCAGCGAGTCTTTTCTGGATCAGGGTTTGGAAATCTGCCGGGGAACAGAAGATGCTCCTGCAGAAATCAACCAGGGCAGTTTGAAGTTAAGTGGCCTGGAATTCAGAATACAACGGGAACAGGGGGTTATCCGTTCAATAACGGCCACTGGTTCACCGGCATCCTTCCAGCAACAACCAGAAATCGATCAGGAAATCGTATACGCCAATGGTTCCAGCATCATTTTCGATAATGAATCCCAGATTATCATTATTCAGGGTAATGCCTCATTCTCCCAGCAAGGCACTATAGAAACTACAGCTGAACGCATTGAATACGATATAGCCAATCGCAAGCTGGATGCCACGCAAATGAACATGGTCATACCTGCTGCTACACCTTGAATGCTGCAACCATGAAAACTCTCAGTGTTAGCGGACTGGGTAAGAGCTACAAGGGCCGCCAGGTTGTTAAAGCTGTTTCCCTCAAATTACGAAGTGGTCAGATTGTCGGCCTGCTAGGCCCAAACGGTGCCGGGAAAACAACATCTTTTTATATGATTATCGGTCTGGTGAAAGCTGACCAGGGCAAAGTAAGCATTGATGATGAAAATATTTCCAGGGCTTCCATGCATGAACGGGCGCGCAAAGGCCTCAGTTACCTGCCGCAGGAATCTTCGATATTCAGAAAATTGACAGTTAAAGACAATATTTTAGCTATTCTGGAAACCCGAAAAGATCTGAATGCCAGCCAACGCTTCTCAATTTGCGAAGAATTAATGGCAGAATTCCATATTGATCACCTGGCCTCCAGCCTGGGTATGAGTCTTTCTGGTGGAGAACGCCGCCGGGTAGAAATAGCCAGAGCTCTGGCGACAGACCCCGATTTCATCCTGCTTGATGAACCCTTTGCCGGTGTTGACCCCATTTCAGTAAACGACATTAAACTGATAATCCGAGATCTTAGCGCCCGAAACATAGGGGTCTTGATCACTGATCACAATGTTCGCGAAACCCTGGATATTTGCGAGCATGCTTATATCGTTAATGAAGGAGCAGTCCTGGCAGAAGGCAACCCGGACAGCATCATGCAAAATGAACAGGTTAAAAACGTCTATCTGGGTCATGAATTTCGCATCTGAGTAATGTCATACAGACCAGCATCGGCAAAACAACAGCCAAATCTGAAGAGCTTTTCAGCATATCCGGTATGATAATTGCATAAATTTTGATATAGTCATTGAGTGCTGGTAATGAGCAAGTCATAGCCAGACTTTGAATTTGATTTGATTCTACCGAGCTTATGAAATTATCGCTCCAGCTCAAACTGGGTCAACAGCTTACCATGACACCACAGTTGCAACAGGCAATCCGTCTGCTGCAGCTTTCTACTTTGGATTTGCAACATGAAATCCAGGAAGCCCTTGAAACCAACCCCATGCTTGAACTGGATGAATCACAATCTGATTCGGACTCAGCTGCTGAAATCAGTAGCAGTGAACAGGCCTCTGAGCAAACCAGCATCGAAAGCAATGATGAATTCCAGGACTTACAAAACAGCAACTGGAGTGATAATGAAATACCGGATGACCTGGCCGTAGACAGTTCCTGGGAAGATATCTATATCAATACGGGTCCAAGCTCTTCATATTCAGGTCCGGCAACTGACGATTATGATTTTGAATCACGCAGTACAACCGTAGAGTCTCTGCAAGATCATTTAAACTGGCAGCTAAACGTGACACCCATGTCCGATAGTGATCGTCTTATTGCAATGGCAATTATTGATTCCATAGATCCAAACGGTCAACTCACTTCCAGCATAGACTCTATCCACGCTGGCTTGATCAGGGAACTGGATATTGAAGAGGATGAAGTGCTGGCGGTACTCCACCGTATACAGCAATTTGATCCAATCGGCGTTGGATATCGGGATTTGAATGAATGCCTTAGCTTGCAGCTGGCTCATTTTGATTCTGAGTGTCCTGGTTTTGAACTGGCCGGAAAAATTATTGCAGACTATTTGCCCCAGCTGGCTAGCCATGATTACAAGCTGATCATGAAACGCCTTCGGGTCAAAGAGGCGGAACTCAAAGACGCTCTGCAAATTATCCTGAAGCTCAACCCGCGACCTGGCTCGGAAATAACCCTTTCAGAGACGGCCTATGTTATTCCAGATGTCTTTGTCAGTAAGGTAAATGGCCGATGGAAAGTTGAATTAAATCCGGACACCACCCCGGCCATTAGAGTTAATCCTGAATATGCCGCAATGGTTGGTCGTGGTGCAGCCAGCAGCGACAATACCTATCTGAAGGACAATTTACAGGAAGCGCGCTGGTTTCTGAAAAGCCTGCAAAGCCGTAATAAAACCCTGTTAAAGGTTGCCAGCAAAATTGTTGAACACCAGCGAGGCTTTTTTGATTATGGCGAGGAAGCCATGAAACCCCTGGTACTTCATGACATCGCTGAAGCCGTCGACATGCATGAGTCCACTATTTCCAGAGTCACTACCCAAAAGTATATGCACACCCCCAGGGGTATCTTTGAACTTAAATACTTTTTTTCCTCGCATGTGGCCACACACGAGGGTGGTGAATGCTCTTCTACAGCCATACGCGCCCTCATCAAAAAGCTTGTAGCCAATGAAAATCCACAAAAACCTCTCAGCGATAGCAAAATTACTTCACTTTTGGGTGAACAAGGTATTAATATTGCGCGCCGTACCATTGCAAAATACAGGGAGTCCCTGTCAATTTCACCTTCAAATGAAAGGAAACGTCTGATTTAGACAGTATCTCAACAAGCAATAAAGTAATCTGTCCATAACAGACAACATTTAATAAATCATGCAGCTCGAATCTATTATCAGCCCTGAACTCACCTTTTGTAATGTTGAGGGTGTGAGTAAAAAACGACTATTGGAAACCAGCGCTGAATTAATCGCCAGTAAAGTGGATGTTAATCCAGATGAAATCTATGAAGCCCTGATCGCCAGGGAACAACTGGGTAGTACCGGGCTCGGTAATGGCATCGCCATTCCCCATTGTCGGGTTCCCAAATGTGAAAAAACCATCGGTTGTCTGGTAAAGCTGGCCAACCCGATAGATTTTGATGCCATTGACCAGAACCCGGTTGATCTGCTGTTTTTTCTGCTGGTCCCGGAAAATACCATTGAAGGGCATCTTGAAGTACTCAGAACCCTCGCCGAAATGTTTAAAAGCCCTTCATATTGTGAAAATCTCAGAAAAAGTCAGACTGATACAGAACTTTACAAGGCTGCTATGACTATACCTTCTTGAACCGCTCCTCAACCCTTCAGACCAAGCCTCTTTTTACATTCCTTATATTCAGTTTCAACAATTCTCTGCGCCAGGCCGCTTGATATGGACTTGCTTTTACATTGAAAACATTGCATAAACTGACTCTATGAAGCTAATTATAGTCAGTGGAAGATCTGGCTCCGGTAAAAGTACCTGCCTGCATGTACTGGAAGATCTGGGCTATTACTGTGTTGATAATATGCCGGCCAGCCTGCTGGCAGCACTTGCAGAACGCATAGCCGAAGAAAACAACAACGAACTGGACAGCCTGGCCGTCAGTATTGATGCGAGAAACCTGTCTGATGACCTGAGCAAGTTCAGGGAAATATATGATCGGCTCGATGCTTCTACCCTGAATCCGCAAATCATATTTCTGGATGCTGAAACCAATACCCTGCTGAAACGTTTTAGCGAAACCCGTCGCAAGCATCCGCTTAGTGATTCCTCACTGGGTTTGCTGGAAGCTATAAAACTGGAAAAAGAGCTACTATCACCCATAGCTAATCTGGCCAGCTTAGCCATTGATACCAGCAGCCTGACGCTACACGATCTCAGGGATATCGTCAGAGACAGAGTGGCCAATCACAGTCCTGACAACCTTGCTATTCAATTCCAGTCTTTTGGCTTTAAACATGGCATCCCGATTGATGCTGACATGGTTTATGACCTGCGTTGTCTGCCCAACCCTTACTGGGTAAAGACTCTCAGGGCATTAACCGGCCTGGAGCAGGAAGTCATAGATTATCTGGAATCAGAACCAGACGTTATTAAAATGTTCAATGATATCAAGGACTTTCTTGAAGACTGGATCCCCAAATTTGAGAGCAACAATCGTAGTTATATGACAATTGCACTGGGCTGCACCGGGGGCCAGCACCGATCTGTCTTTCTC
>JAYPJO010000004.1:13401-20405 GCA_038128465.1 Gammaproteobacteria bacterium | reverse complement strand
AAGAAGCATTTGTCCCAAACAATTAGTAATATTCAGGTTCGACATAGAGAATTAAGTAATTTCTAGCCGATGATTGAAGATAAGATAACAATCAGCAATAAAGCTGGTTTACATGCCAGAGCCGCCGCAAGACTGGTCGAAGTGGTTAATCAGTTCGAGTCCCAGTTTGAAATAGGCAACCAGGACAAGATGGTGGATGGTAAAAGCATACTGTCTATCATGTTACTGGCGGCCTCTCCCGGTACTGTGCTGGATATCAAGCTGGATGGCGATGATGAACACGAAGCATTTTCTGCCATAACTGAACTTGTCGCCAATAAATTTGATGAGGAGTAAAAGCAGTTAAGCAACTGCATCACTAACTTAACGTTCATACTTTTTTTGCCAGCAACAATAAAAACAAACTGAAAAAAACTATCACCAACAATGCTGCCAGCCACAGCGGCGTTCCCATCATCGCCGGTAAATAACCGATAACGACTGCACAGAATGCGACTAATAGCGCATAAGGAAACTGTGTTTTGACATGATGAATATGGTCACAGGATGTCGCAATAGAACTCATAACTGTGGTATCTGAAATTGGTGAACAATGATCACCAAAAATTGCACCATCAAGCACTGCAGCTAGACTCATGATGGTAACCAGGCCATAGCTGGCATCATCAAGCTGAAAAGCAACTTGGGATGTAATTGGAATAAAGATAGCCATTGTCCCCCAGGCCGTGCCGGTCGCTATTGCTGCCGCTGCACTCAACACAAAAACCAAAACAGGATAAATATACGCTGGCATAGCATCACCAATAACAGCAACCAGGAACGGCCCTGTTTGCAGCTCTGAACAAATTGCACTCAGGGTCCATGCAAGAATCAGTATCTGCCATGGATAGAAAGCTGATGTAGCGCCTGACTTAAAGGCATCTGTAATGTTTTTACCGGAAAGCCTGGCAATAGAACTGGCACAAAATACGGCCATAATCAAAGCCAGAAACCCTGCTATGTTAAGCACATGCACATTATTTTCAGAGGCTGAAATAACATCCTGCCATGCTGCAAAACTGAATATATTCAGGAGACTTTCAGACAGAAAACTCAGCCCCCCTCCATCTATCCAGAGACCGGCAAACAAAATTAAAAACAAAATCCCGAATGGTATAAAAGCAGTAGACATTTTAATACTGGCATAAGGCGATGGCTCTACAGACTGCCCGACATCACTGAGAAATTGCGCATCATCTGCACTTACTTTTCCGGTTCTGCTACGTTGTTCAGCTTTCAGCATTGGACCAAACTCCCGCTGCGACCAGATATTGACGAAAATAAAAAGAATCATAAAGATGCAGTAAAAACGAAAGCTCAGAGCATCAAGGAACATTGAATAGGGTTCCTGCCCAAGCTCCAGGTTAGCACTTACCTCAGAAAAAATACCCAACTCATAACCAATCCAGGTAGACATCAGGGCAATACCTGCAATCGGTGCTGCTGTGGCATCAACCAGAAAAGCAAACTTTTCACGACTGATCAACTTTGCATCTGATATAGGACGCATGGATGTGCCGACTATCATGGCATTGGCATAATCATCAATGAATACCAGAAAACCCATACAAGTAGTAATAAACTGAGTTGATCTGGCACCTTTTGCATATTGTTCAAGCCATCTGACTATCGCCAGCAATCCCCCGGAAAGTATCACAACACTGACCATCGATAGCATAAGCATGATAAAAGCCAGCACGGCAAGGTTAAAGGGGTCACTTATCACACGCCACAAGTGTGAAATCAGGCTAATAAAACTGGCACCCCAGGCCTCGGGTTGGCTGGCAGCGGCAGGTACATGAAGCAGGATGCTACCAATGATAACGCCTGCTAACAGGCTTAAAATTAAATGCCTGGAAGCAATTGCAAATGCCACAGCTATAACCGGTGGCAAAATACTGTACCAATGCAGATTTTCATTTAATAGGTCTGGCTGGACTGACCAGGCAAGAATGGAAAATACCAGTACTACCAGTATCGCTGTGATGACTTGGGCTTTTGTTCCGGACATAAAATTAATTGTATTACTCCAATTAAGGCTTTGATGCCTCTGCACTGCTATAATAACCGCTTCCAACAACAGATGTCTTTGTGGAGTCTTTCAGACCAATGTTGCAAGCTGGCGAAAACACCAATCAGACTCAGGAACAACTCGAAGCACTTGGCCTGGCTCTGGACAAAGGTTCCTTTGTGCATGTCAGGCAAATGCTAAATAAATTACCTGCACCCACCATTGCACATCTGCTCGAATCTTCTCCACACAAAGCCAGGGAAATCCTGTGGCGCCTGGTTTCCAAAGACAACGAAGGTGAAGTTCTAAATTTTCTCAACGAAGATATACAAAGCGACATTCTCAACAAGTTAAGTCCTACTGAAGTTGTCAGCATAACTGAAGGACTTGAAACCGATGATATTGCCGACATTCTGCAACAACTTCCGGATCAGGTAATTAATGAAGTTCTCCAGGCCATGGGTGAACAGGACCGGCAACGTCTCGAAGCTGTTCTCTCCTACCCTGAAGATACCGCCGGAGGTCTGTTAAACACAGATACCATAACTGTCAGACGCAGCCATACACTGGATGTGGTATTACGCTATTTACGCCGCCATGATGAAATACCAAGCATGACCGACAACATACTGGTTGTCAGTCGGGATGACCATCTGGTCGGCCTGTTACCATTGCGTAAGGTTCTGGTTTCTGACCCTGGACTCACAGTCGGTGAAATCATGATTACTGACTACAATGCCATTCCGGTTTCAATGCCTGATAATGAAGTTGCCCAGTTATTTGAACGCATGGACTGGATATCTGCGCCTGTTATCGATGAAAACGGTAAATTACTGGGGCGTATCACTATTGATGATATTGTTGATGTCATCCGTGAAGATGCCGATCACTCATTAATGAGTATGGCAGGACTGGACGAAGAAGATGACACATTTGCGCCGGTAATGAAAACGGCTAAACGTCGTGCAGTCTGGCTGGGTGTTAATCTGATAACAGCCTTTCTTGCTGCCTTTGTCATCAACCGTTTTTCGGACACAATTGACCAGGTAGTCGCCCTTGCCGTTCTCATGACTATAGTCGCCAGCATGGGTGGTGTAGCTGGCAATCAGACCCTGACGCTGGTTATCAGGAGCATGGCTATAGGCCAGATCGGCAGAACAAACTCTCTATGGTTATTAAGACGTGAGCTAGGTGTTGGTTTGCTGAATGGTCTACTCTGGGCATTAGTGGCTGCAGTTATTGCCATTATCTGGTTTTCCGATGACAGACTGGCATATATCTTCGCCAGCGCCATGGTAATCAATTTAATTGTCGCAGCTTTGTCAGGCGCCTTTTTACCACTGTTTTTGAAAAAACTGAATATAGACCCTGCTCTGGCTGGAAGTGTGGTTCTTACGACAATTACCGATATAATCGGTTTTCTTTCATTCCTGGGCCTCGCCGCCCTGTTCTATTGAAACTCAGTTGATGCAGACTGCAGACGATTCAGCATTTAATGCCAGCGATAATGATCAGGCAGTCTTTGTCAGCAAAAGCCAGCGCAAACGAGACATGCTGGCCCTACAGGAACTGGGTAAAAAGCTCATCGAGATTAGTGGTGCCCTGCTGGAAAAATGTCAGCTGGATCAGCAATTACTTGACGCAATTGGAGAATTTAAACGCCTGCCAAATAAACACGAGGCCCGACGCAGGCAGTTGCAATACATCGGAAAATTAATGCGCAGTATAGACACTGAGCAGATTGAAACAGTGTTGGAACAGGATCAGCAAAAGGCCAATGTAAATAAACGCAAGTTCAAACAACTGGAGCAGCTACGTGACTCGTTAATTGCCGGCTCAGATGAAAGCCTGCAGGCTCTCATACTGGAACACCCCGATATCGATATACAGTACCTGCGCCAGCTTATTCGTTTGGCGAAAAAAGAACTGAAGCAGGATAAAGCCCAGGGTGCTGGCAAAAAGCTGTTCCAGTACTTACGGGATCTAAAAGAAATCGGATAATGAGGTTACATCCTGATATAAAAAAACCAGACAAAGCCGGTTTTATTTATATGTCAGGTGTTTACATTCAGGCAGTACTGCCCTTCAATGGCCCATCGGATGTTGGTGTGCTTTGTACGACATTCTGGACGGATGAATTACCGACTTCTTTCTCATCATTTTTTTCGTCAATTTTTTCATCAAGGGCCTTCTGATCAAAAGTCCTGCCCAGGAATAATCCAACAGCACCCCAAACTGCTGCCATTAATGCTCCCACAGCAGCAATCGCTCCCAGACCAAAGCCAATCCCGGTACTCAGCAGAGTAAAAAACCAGGCCATTATCACATCGCCACCACGATAAGCGACAATGTCAATAACCGGCTTAGCCTTGAAACGGTCATCACGACTGACCATGGTAAATAACATTTCGCGAGCTGGTCGTGACAGGCCGTAGTTTCCGGCTCTAAGCGCTACATGCATGGTAACAGCTACCATCAATACCGGTGAAAAGGCCAGAATCATCATACCAAAAATCAGTATCACCGGTACCACAGCCAGGGCAGATGGCATCCCCAGCTTGCTGACTATCCGTCCGGTTAAAAAGAAGGCCAGAAGATAGGTAAGTGTGTTCACAACCATGTCACGATAAGCATAGATTTGAGTTCGTTCTTCTCGTGTGAAGGGCTCAAGCAGGTTTACCTGCATGAAGTAGGTAAAAGAACCTATGCCGGTATAGAGGATAATGAAAATGCCAATCCCCAGAAGATATGGATTGGTAAAAAAATCCTTGAATCCTCCCAGTGGATTACCCCCAATTTTTAACTTTTCGGTATCCACATGGACTTCCACATTACCCAGATCAGTTACCTTGAGCTGAGCCAGATATAAAATAATTGGGATTGGGATCATCAGCATAATGGCAGCGATAACCATCATGGCATAAATGCTGACCGTGCCGGCGAGAATCCCGGAAAACAGGGGCCCAAAAATAGCACCCAGACTGGAGCCGGCTGCTATAAAGGCAAAAAGCCTTTTTGCCTGATCCTTATTGAAGGTGTCTGCCATATAACTCCAGAACACTGAGGTATTGAAAAGCGCAAACACACTCACCCACAGGTAAAAACCCTTATCGACCAGAATATGGTCATTAACCGCCTGTACAGCAAGAAAAAATACGACAAAACTAGCTGCAAAAAAGGTATAGATACCCGGAACCAGACGATTAAAGTGAAACCGTGAGATTGCGAATCCCCAGATTGCGACTAGGGCTGTGCTGATAAAGAAATTCAATGTCCAGAGCATGCTGATTTCAGCATCACTCCAGTCACTGGCCATGGCATCACGAATTGGGCGCAGCAGATAATAAGCAGCCATCAAGATAAAGACAAAAGCAAAAGAAAGAAAAGTGGACTTTATCTCATTGGATTCAATAGCCGACAGGGACTTCATTACTTTGGCAAATACACCGCCATTGTGGTCTGTCATTTGAAATCCCTCCGGTTAATAATTCCAGATAGTATAGGTAGGCTATATTACTATTTCAATTAACAATACATCTTGTAAACAATTAAAAAATAGTAACTTTTTGTTTCCCAGGTCACATTAATTAAGCTATCAAAACCTTGCGGCATGACGGGTGACCAGAGCATTTTTCCAAAAAAATAGATGCCTATCAATCATCAATTACATTGATATCAGGTACACGCAAACTTGAATTAAGATCCGCCACGACTGTTGTCAGCTTTGCTGAAATATCCCGGTACACGGCAGAGCTGTCTGCATATGCTTCAGCCACAACGATGGGTATGCCTTCATCACTGTGTTTTCTTATTGCTGTATGCAAGGGCAGGCTACCCAGTACATTTACCGCATACTCACTGGCAATTCTTTGTGCACCACCTTCACCAAAGATATGTTCAGTATGTCCGCACTCACTGCATACATGCATGGCCATATTCTCCACAACACCTATGATAGGAATTCCCACTTTTCTAAACATTTCAATACCACGTTTAGCATCCAGTAAAGCTATATCCTGCGGAGTAGTAACTATTACAGCACCGGTTACTGGTACAGACTGTGCGAGGCTTAATTGGATGTCTCCGGTTCCCGGCGGCATATCCACTATCAGGTAATCCAGATCTCCCCATTGCGTATCATTCAAAATCTGGTTAAAGGCCCCCACCACCATGGGTCCACGCCATGCCATGGCCTGATTGGCATCAACCAGAAAACCAATTGAATGGCAGAGAATGCCATGTGCCGGAATAGCTTTCATGGCTTTCTCATCCACAATTTCCGGGCGGGTTCCTTCTGGCAAGCCCATCATGGTTGGGATACTGGGGCCATAAATATCAGAATCATACAACCCTACACTGGCACCCTGGTCTTTCAGTGCGAGAGCCAGGTTGACTGCCGTTGTTGATTTACCGACTCCACCCTTGCCTGAGGCAACCACGATTATGTTTTTTATGCCCGCAAGGTTGGGGCTGATATCTTGTTGATCCTGGCTCATCTTTCTCTCTTAAACATATTCAATATTGATATTTTTCAGTTATTTAAGCTTACAAAAAAGGGGCTTGACGCCCCTTTTTCAGCAAACCAATAAGTTCATGCTTAAATCAGTATACCGCCATAGTTTACAAAGAATGGCGCGAATACCAGACTTAAAATCGCAGATAGTTTAATCAAAATATTCAGGGAGGGTCCTGAAGTGTCCTTAAGAGGATCACCAACTGTGTCCCCTACCACGGCAGCCTTGTGTTCTTCTGAACCTTTACCACCCATGTTGCCAGCTTCAATATATTTCTTGGCATTGTCCCAGGCACCACCACTGTTGGATGAAGCAATTGCCATCACGCCACCAGCAACCAGAGAGCCAGCCAGAATACCGGCAACCGATGGGACACCAAAGAGGAAGCCAACCACAAGCGGTGTACCCATGATCAACACTCCCGGTGCTATCATTTCACG
>JAYPJO010000004.1:11518-13391 GCA_038128465.1 Gammaproteobacteria bacterium | reverse complement strand
GGATATTGCAACACACTGACCATACAGTGGACGCCCCTGACCTTCCATAATGCCTGGAATTTCACGGAATTGACGACGCACTTCCTCAATCATGTCATAGGCTGCTGCTCCAACCGATTTCATTGTCATTGCTGAGAATAGGAATGGCAGGACTGCACCCATAAACAAGCTGACAAATACCACGGGGTCCAGCAGGGTAATGGCACTGATCAGATCATAGTTTTCACCATACTCAGGCAACTCGCGCATCAGGTTTTGTGAATGAGTCAGGAAAGCACTGAATAATGCCAGTGAAGTCAAAATCGCAGCGCCAATAGCAAAGCCCTTACCAATTGCAGCAGTGGTATTACCAGCAGAATCCAGAATATCAGTACGCCGACGTACCTCTTTATCCAGACCAACCATTTCAGCGATACCACCGGCATTATCAGCTACCGGACCATAAGCATCGATAGTCAGCGCTATGGCCAGCGTGCCCAGCATGCCCAGCGACGCAATGGCAATACCGTACATACCAGCAAGTTCCCAGGAAACAAAAATGGAGATAGCTATAGCCAGATATGGCAGAACAGTAGATTTATAACCCAGAGCCAGACCAAAAATGATGTTGGTGGCTGCACCGGTTTCACATGACTGGGCAATTTCCTGTACAGGCTTGTACATGTCCGATGTGTAATACTCGGTTAACAGACCAACCGCCAGACCGGCGATTAATCCAGACAGGAAGCACCAGTAAACACCGGTATCAGAATATAACTCACCATTAATGGCAAATTCTTCAGGAATCATCCACATGGTGAAAAAATACATCACGATAGCCATCAGTATTGAAGAAATAATGAGAAGCTTCTTCAGTGCAGGGGCAACCTGTTCTTCAGTATGCACCCTGACCAGCATCTTGGTTACCAAGCTAACTGGAATGCCTACAGCTGAAATCATGATCGGATAAAGCATGGCATTGATATCCATGGAGAAAGCAATTGCAGAGATAACCAGTGCCGCACAGGTACTTTCCGCACAGGAACCAAACAGGTCAGCACCCATACCTGCGACATCACCCACATTATCACCCACATTATCAGCAATAACGGCCGGATTACGTGGGTCATCCTCAGGAATGCCTTTTTCTACCTTGCCGACCAAGTCAGCACCAACGTCGGCTGCCTTGGTGAAAATACCGCCACCTACACGGGCGAACAGAGCGATTGACGAACCACCCAGACCAAAGCCCGCAATGACTTCCATCAGTACATTATTTTCCACATCCGGTAACAAGAACTGCATGACCAGGTAAATGATAATCAGTCCAAGAGTCGCCAGGCCAACCAGGGCAAAACCCATCACTGCACCTGAGTTCATGGCTGCAACGAAAGCATCAGCAATATTGTTGCGTGCAGAAACCGTAGTACGTGCGTTTCCTGCTGTCGCTACTTTCATACCTATATAACCAGAGATAATGGATATCAATGCACCGAAAAGAAAAGATATCGCAGTGTAAATACCCTCACGAACATCTGGGGTGTGGGTATCATCAATTAAAAGAGCAATAACTAGGGCAAACGCAATCATGAATACTGCTAGGTAGCGATACTCTTGCTTAAGGAAGGCCATTGCTCCCTCCGCTATGGCGCCATGAATGGTTTTAAGTCGACCGCTTTCTTCAGCTTCCAGACCCATATCTAATGGAATACTATTGATCTTGCTCATATAGTAAAAAGCAATCCCGAGACCCATCAGGGAAAGGATAATTATCAATGCAATTGTCATCCAGATTTTCTCCGTATGAATGAATTAAAAAATGAGTTAAAAAAACCCGCGCACTTTATCACAATGGCAAGCACAAACAAAGCCGGAAGCACTGGAAATATGGTTG
>JAYPJO010000004.1:5313-11508 GCA_038128465.1 Gammaproteobacteria bacterium | reverse complement strand
AAGCGGCAGCCTCAGCTCTCAAACGCTCCAGCCTGGCAGCCATTTCAGCGAGACGTTCGGCATCAATTTCTTCCTGCAACATGCCGGTTTCGGGATCTGCAGTGTCGAATTTTTCATTCTCTTCACTAAGCGCATTGGTCATATCCTGAGCAGCCTGGAGTGCATCATTGAGGACCTCGTTAGCCGACTCAATTGCTTGTGTCTGCTCATTAATCAAGTCTACCTGTCTGCTCAGTTCTTCTATGCGAGATTGTTGTCTGGCAAGCTCAGCTGCCTGGCGCAATTCTTCAGCTTCTCTTTCAGCAGCTCTACGTGCCTCTTCAGCCAGGCGCCTGGCTTCTGCATCTTCAATTTCGCGCTGACGTGTCGCTTCAAGACGGGCTTGTTCCTGCTGTTCCAGTTCACGTTCCCTTTCTTCTGCCGCACGGCGCGCTTCTTCCCTGGCAGCCTGCATATCAGATATTTCTTCTGCCTGCTCAACCCCAGGCATTACAGTCTGCTCTGAACGGTTATCCATTACAGAGGTGCTTTCACATGCTGATATAAAAGAGACGAAAACCAGCAGGACTATTTTTAATTGGCAATAAGTGAATTTCATGTTCAACAAATTTCATTAATTGAAGGCAGCCATAATACCGCATAACGCTTATATTATTAAAACTTTATTGGCACAGCTACACAGTCTATACCAGTCTAAGTATACTGTTTGTTATGAGATTTTTTAGCTACTCCATCACCACGGCTGTGCTTTTATTGCTCAGTTTGCCCTTGCTTTCACTATTTTTTATTTTACAGCAAGAGGCTGACTATACCTTTGATAAAGAGCTTGACCAGGCACAGCTGAACAGCATAGAAAATATACTGGTAGAGTATGATCCACGTTATTTTTTCAATACCAGTCAACAACGCATTGAACTAAATGAAGCAGAAATTAACGCATTACTGCTTTATTTCACTTCTCAGGGCAGGAACAGACTTGTTTCCTGGCTGACTAATTACACAGCAGAGATTGGCCTCAGGGACAATACAGCCATATTAAGCGGAACTATCGAAATTCAGCCAACTTATTTTGGCTCTTTTCTGAATTTTACTGCCGTTTTTCAACAACAGAACAATTCATTAACCTTGCAGGAATTAATTCTTGGCGATTTGAAAATACCTGCATTCATGTTTGGACCCTTGATAACGCTGAGTCAGCAGGAGCTCGATGACAATGTCAATTATTTACTTCTCAATTCATTGTTGAATGCAATCAATGACATTGATCTGAGGAATGACTATTTAGCACTTGGCTTTAACTGGGAAGATGGCAGTATTAATTCAGTCAGAGAACAGGCCAGGCAAATCCTGATAGATCAACCCACCCGTGAATTACTGATTTCATATCATCGACTGTTAATCACTACACTTGAAACAGCACAGTCAGCACAAAGTTCTATCAGCCTGAACAATCTACTTTCTCCTTTGTTTGAATATGCCTTGCAAACCGATGGCGACCCTCGCCTGGAAAACCAGGCAATTTTGCTGGTCCTGAGCAGTTATCTGCTGGGTGAACTGGACATTGAGGATCTGATCGGCCCTGATCCATCGCTCGGTGCAAGGTCTCCAGCCCTGCGAATAACTCTGGAAAACCGGGATGATTTACCCAGGCACCTGGTTGTTTCAGCTGCCATTGCTGCATATGCAGATACTGACCTTGCCAATATAGTTTCGGTCTATAAGGAAATACAGGACAGCCGCACTAATTCAGGTTTCAGTTTCAGTGATATCACCGCTGATCTGATCGGCACTCGCATCGGAGAAATGGCCGTACAGAATCAAAATAATGCTTTGCAGTTACAGCGATTTTTTAGCAGCTTAGAATCTGAAAGAGACTATATACCACGCCTGGGGCAACCAGACGGTATCAGTGAAGCAGAGTTTATTGCGCAATATGGAGACAGAAATTCTGAGGCCTATCGAAACCGTATACAACTCATTGAAATGTCAATTGCTGAACTTGCAGTCTTTCAGGATCGTTAAATGCTAACGCTGAACAACAGTCAGCTTAAACAGTTAGAGGAACAGCTCAAACAGCTGCGCACTAAACTAAGTGCACAAATTGAATTAGCAAAGCCAGCCGCTGCAACAGTAACACTGGATCAGACTAAAGTGGGAAGGCTGTCGCGTATGGATGCCATGCAGCAACAGCAGATGGCAGATTCCAACTTGCAGCAAACCAGGCAGCGTTTACAACTGGTAATAAAAGCCTGCAATAAAATTCTGACTGAAGACTATGGTTACTGTGAACTTTGCGATGAACCCATAGCATTCGCCCGCCTGCAGGTAAACCCTGAAGCCGGACTTTGTTTAAAATGTCAAAGCCAGCAGGAGCAATAGCGACTACCGAGGCTCAAGCCTGAGTATCGGACTTTCTGCACCACCCAGTGCAATAATGGCCAGATAAATAAAACCATCAGGACCCTGGCGCACATCACGAATACGGCCTACGTCATCCAGCATGATGTATTCCTGAATTACCCGATTGCCATCAAAATCCAGGCGGGTTAAACGACCACTACCAAGGCCTCCGACGATGGCATCTCCCTGCCATTCAGGGAAAACATCGCCTGAGTAAAACAGAATGCTTGATGGCGCAATTCTTGGGCTCCAGAAATAGACAGGCTGTTCCATTTCCGGATCTGTCTGTCTTTTGTGCATTTGAGTTCCATCATAATATAAACCCTTACCTATGACCGGCCAGCCATAGTTATTCCCTGCTTCAATCAAATTTATTTCATCCCCTCCAATTGGGCCATGATCAGTTGTCCATATATCACCAGTTGCTTCACGAAAGGTAATTCCCTGAGGATCTCTATGCCCCAATGCCCAGACTTCAGGTGCTGCACCCTGCTGCCCGACAAATGGATTATCCGCAGGGACAGAACCGTCCAGGTTCAAGCGCAATATTTTGCCTACATGGTTAGCCGGATTTTGGGCAGGATGTATCTCCAGCGTGTCAGGTTCCAGTGGCGCGCTACGATCAGCTATGGTCAGAAAAAAATGCCCAGCATTATCAAATACCAGACGGGTACCGTAATGAGTATTCCTCTCTCCCCAGACCTGCGCTTCAAAAACTTGTTCAACATCATTCAAACTCTCACCATCAAAGCGTCCGCGGTAAACTGCAGTGGTACCAATATTGCCATTATCACCCGGCTTGGCGAGAGTCATGTAAACCAGGCGACTGCGTTCGAAATCTGGAGCCAGGCGTAAATCCATAAGCCCACCCTGCCCCTCATATCTGACTGCAGGTGCTCCAGGAACTTCGACTGGCACAGTTGATCCTTTCCTGATCAGCACCATGCGCCCACGCATTTCATTCGCCAGAATATCGCCATTTGGCAATACTTCGAAACCCCAGGGTTCAACCAGACCTTCAACAACAGTCACAACATCAAAAATACGCTCATCCAGTAATGCAACAGGTGATAGCTCAAGCTCACCAGGTGGCCCGAAGGGCTCTGACCGCTGTGGAGGCTGGGCACTGACTTGGGTTATAGCCAACAGCAAAGGCAAAACAATTAACAACAGTGTGCGAAGCAAGCTTGTTAATAATGAGAGAATTTTACAAGACATGATTTTCATCCAAATTCCAGTAAACATTAAGTCAAGAAAAATAACAGATGCGGATATTTCTGCATCAATTTTGTTTCAACCTGCATCATTTTATTGATCTGAAAGATACTCCTCCAAACCCACGTATTCCAGTATTTACTGATGGCACAGGTATTAGCTTGACGCATTATTTTAGTCTATGGATAATCTTTGAAACGCGAGAACTTATATAATAAAAATTTCACAGACAGCAACGGGAGCTGCATTATGTCAGATCAGGAACAAGAGCAGGAAAATAAAAGAAGAGACTTTTTGAAGAGTGGCGTGGTCATGGGTGGATTTGCCATGACAGGCTCTGCCGCAGTGTTATCTCAGACTGCGATGGCTCAGGATGAAGTTCTGGTTCCATTTACTGATATGCCACCCGATTTCGCTGGTCCTCCCAAAACTGATGGTGGCGTATTCTTTCAAAACACACAGCTCATAGAAGATTTCTATTCGCGCAATGAAGACCAGTTTTACGTAGTGCAACATTATGGTCAGCCTTCATTAGACGGCAATAGACATCGCGTTCGCGTCAGTGGCATGGTTGATAACCCAATGACTTTAAGCATGGCTGATATAAGACGTCGGCCTAAAGTTGAAATCGTAGCCGGATTTGAGTGCGGTGGAAATCAGCAAGGCATATATCATGGTTTGATTGGTAATGCGCGTTGGGGAGGCTGTCGTTTGCGTGACCTGCTGCAGGATGCTGGAATCCAGTATGGAGGCAGTGAAGTCGTGTTCTACGGTGCTGACCGTGGTACCGAAAATATCCGGGAAACCGATGTTGAACAAAGTTTTGCCCGTGGCCTGAGTTTCAATGAGGCCATGAATGATGACGTAATTCTTGCCTACGAAATGAATGGTGAGCCTCTGCCTGGTGCACATGGATTTCCATTGAGACTGCTTGTACCAGGCTGGTATGGTGTTACCAATGTTAAATGGCTGGAACAGATTCATGTTCAGGACAGACGCTATTCAGGAAGATTCCAGGCTCGTGATTATGTCACTTTAAGCCGTCGTGATATTGGTGGTATTGAGCGCTGGGAAGAACGATTGGTTACCAAAATCCGTCTAAAATCAGCCATTACCCGGGTAACCAGAAGAGGCAACCAGCATAACATCATGGGTTTTGCCCTCAATGATGGCACCCCTTTGCAGGCAATTGAAGTGAAAATAGACAATGGTCCATGGCAACGTGCCGAGATCATGCCTGGCGCTACCCGCTATTCCTGGAAGCTGTTTAATTTTGCCTGGAATAATGCCAGCCCGGGAGATCATGAAATAGTCTCTCGTGCCATCGATATCAATGGCCAGGTACAGGCCACACCGGATGAGCTACCCGAAAAGATATCCCGATGGGAAAATCCCGGTCAGTTCACCCGTACTATTACCATAAGTTAAATAAGTACCTGAGCAGTGTTTATAATTTGATCAAGGCCGGGATCGTCAGATCCCGGCCTTGATCTAAATCTAAAAATCCATTCTCTTACCCTGTTTCTTGCTGGAAGCACACTTCCATCAAAGCTTATAATCCGAAGTTGGACAATTAAAAGGACAAGATTATGACCTTGTCCAGATTATTATTTCTGATCTGCCTGATCGCCCTTTCAAGCTGTGAGCGGGCGCCATTGACGGCTATGGATGTGGAACAACCAGAAGGCTGGGATGATGATCTGGCATTGACGATACCCGAAGATCTTAATCCGGAACCAAATATTCTCGAAATTGAGCTGGAAGCCCAGATTGTTGATATGGAAATTGTCGAAGGACAAATTACCCCGGTATGGACTTATGGCGGCTCATTACCCGGCCCCCTGATCAGAGCCAAAGTCGGCGACACGGTTATTGTCCACTTCAAGAATTCGTTACCAGACCCCACAACCATACATTGGCATGGTCTGCGTGTTCCGAACGGAATGGATGGCGTGCCAGGCATTACGCAGCCACCCGTTGCAGGTAATGGTGGTGAATTCAGGTACGAATTCACTGTAGACGACGCAGGAACCTACTGGTATCACCCTCATGTTAACTCAGCTGCACAGGTCGGCTGGGGTCTTTATGGGCCAATTGTTGTAGAAGATCCAGATGATCCCGAGGAATTTGGTGATGATCTGGTTCTGGTCATGTCAGATATGAGCTTGAATATCAGCGATGGCAGTTTTCTGCCTAAAAACGCAGGTGGCGATTTCACCAATTTATTTGGCAAGGAAGGCACCGTGGTGCTGATAAATGGCAAAATTCGTCCTAGTTTGAAAGTGCGTCAGGGCAAGCAGCAACGCTGGCGCATAATCAATGCATCCCGTTCAAGGTATATCCCGATACGTTTGCGTGACCACACCTTTACCATACTCGGAGGCGACAACGGCCTTGCTGAACGTTCCAGAGAAGCGGGACGGGTCATAGTGACCCCATCCGAACGTGCCGATGTCGTTTTCACCCCCACACGCGAACCCGGATCAAACCAGACTTTCCGCTGGATCCCCTATAACCGTGGTTTTGGAACAGTTTACCGGCGAGCATCAGTACCCATGATTGATATAGAAACAGTAATGG
>JAYPJO010000004.1:0-5303 GCA_038128465.1 Gammaproteobacteria bacterium | reverse complement strand
ATGGATGAGGGCGTCATTCCTGCGCAAATACCCGAGCAATTGCGAACAATTGAGCCCATTGATATCAGCAATGCCATAGAAACAGATTTGGAAATGACCATAGGCCAGGATGACAGGAATAACATCGAAATGGGGTTCAACGGCATTCCATACTGGAATATGCAGCCACTGGAAGCACGAGTCGGGGAAACCCATATCTGGAATTTAATTAACAATTCAGATTTCAATCACCCCTTCCATCTGCATGGTTATTTCTTCCAGGTGCTGGATGAAAACCGCATTCCTGAATGGAAAGATACCGTGGATGTTCCCGTCGGAGAAACAGTACGTATAGCAGTGAATTTTGAAGGCAGACCCGGAATGTGGATGTATCATTGCCATATTCTTGATCATGCTGAAGCAGGCATGATGGGTGAGTTATGGGTTGGACCAGCCGATTCAGATGCCACTCCGCCAGACCAGGATCTCAGTGAACTCATTGATGTCATGGTAAAAGAAGACTGATTTAAATCCTCTATTTATCTTATTGGCTACTCTTCTATACTCTCTAGAATAGGGGTATCATCCGCCCTCTTTTTTAGATTGATCTTGTTGGCATAGAGTGCCAGCAACTAAGCAGCTATGAAGAAGAAACAATTCACAAGCACTATTTTGCATGCTGACCGGAAAGGCCAACCGGAGCACGGAGTTTTGCATAAACCTGTCCATACCTCAGTCGCGTATGGTTACGATGATGCCCGCGAACTGGCAGAAGTATTCCAGAACAAACGCCAGGGTTATGCCTATGGAAGGCAGAATAATCCTACAATTGATGCACTGGCAAACAAAATCACACTGATGGAGCAAGGTCTTGCCAGTGTCATATTTGGTACCGGCATGGCAGCGATTGCCTCAACTTTGCTGGCACTTTTACGCGCTGGCGATCATATCTTGTCCAGTGCCTATTTATTCGGGAACACCAACAGTTTATTTAACACGTTGAAAAACCTTGGTATAGAAGTGAGCTTTGTTGATGCCACGGATGTCAGCAATGTAGAGGCTGCAATTCAGGAAAACACAAGATTGGTTTTCGTTGAAACTATTGCCAACCCGGTAACCCAGGTCGCTGACCTGGACAATATTGGTGATTTATGTGATCAGCGCCAGCTTATATATTTCGTTGATAACACCATGACGTCACCTGCATTATTTTTACCGGTCAGCGTAAAGGCAAGCCTGGTCGTCAATTCCCTGACTAAATACATTGGTGGTCATGGCAATGCTCTGGGTGGCTGCGTTACCGATACCGGGCTGTATAACTGGAGCAATTTCGCCAATATCTATGAAAACTACAAAAACACGGATTCTGCAAAATGGGGCATCACCCAGATTCGCAAAAAGGGTTTACGTGACTTTGGTGCTGCTCTTGCACCTGAAGCTGCCCATCATATTTCAGTAGGCGCAGATACGCTGGCACTGAGAGTCCAAAAAGCCTGTGATAATGCTTTAGCATTGGCTGAATTCTGTGAGCAGCATCCGATGGTCAGAAAAGTCAGCTATCCGGGATTAACTGCTCATCCGCAGCATGACAGGGCAAGTGAACTATTCAGCCATTTTGGTTCAATTTTTAGTATAGAGCTGGATGATCGTATCGATTGCTTTGATTTTTTAAATGCCATGGACCTGGTCGTTAGCTCCAGCAATCTCGGCGATACACGTAGTCTGGGTATACCTGTGGCTCATACAATATATTATGAGATGGGTCCTGAGCGGCGTGCTTCCATGGGAGTGGCAGATTCCATGGTCAGGTTTTCAATTGGTATCGAAGATAAAGAAGACCTGATTGCAGACTTCACAAAGGCTCTAGGAGACTAAAGCATTTGAGACTGTGTGCCGTTAGCAGCATTACAGAATCATGTGCCCGTGAATTTGACATTAATGACTATTCTTTATTTGCTGTCAAAAAACGCGGAATAATTTATATATACAGAAATCGTTGTCCGCATTTACATGTTCCCCTGAATTGGGAGCCGGATAAATTTCTGAATAACACGGGTGAGCTGATTCAGTGCTCAACGCATGGCGCGGTTTTCGATATAAGCAATGGCGAGTGTCTGCAGGGACCTTGTCTGGGCCAAAGCCTGAAAAGAATAAATTATAAAATTAAAGGCGCTGACATATATATTGAGGAATCTGAACTAAAGCCTTAAAAAAGCCTGACAAATAGTTTCCTGGTATGAAATAAACCAGTAGAATGCACCCCTTTTGAGTAGGTGGCCAGTAAACTATTTTTTAATACGCTGAGTTAACACTAGACTCTGCAATGTTTCATATAAGTTTCATATTGGAAAATCTGTTACATAACAATTAGTCATTTGAAAAGATTCAGAAAGAGATATCGGCATGGTAAGCAAGAAAAAACCGGCTGCAAAAGCCAAAAAAGCACTCGCTAAAGCAAAAGCGAAAGTAAAATCTAAAGCCAAATCCAGCCCTAAAAAAGCCGCTGTGAAAAAGACATCAGCGAAAAAGGTAGTTGCTAAAAAGAAAACAGCGATAAAGGCCCCTGCGAAAAAGGTAGCAAAGAAAAAGGCACCGAAGAAAAAGATCGTTGCTAAAAAAGCTGCCCCAAAAAAATCAACGGCAAAAAAAGCACCAGCAAAGAAAAAAGCTGTAGCCAAGAAGGCAGCTCCCAAAAAAACCGTGACCAGGAAATCCCCAGCAAAAAAAGCTGCTCCCAAAAAAGCAGCAGTAAAAAAAGCGCCTGCCAAAAAAGCGGCTGTAAAGAAAGCGCCTGCTAAAAAGGCGGCAGCCAAAAAAGCAACCCAAAAAAATCCTGCCGCTAAAACAGGACGCGCCAAAGGTCCTAATGCTCATCTGGAGGTAACCGAATTCACCCCTTATAAAATCAAACGGGGTGAAGAGTATATGAATGAAGCCCAGCGCGAGCATTTTAAAAACATCCTGGCGAACTGGCGCAACGAATTGATGGAAGAAGTCGACCGAACTGTTCATCATATGCAGGATGAAGCGGCCAACCCCCCGGATCCTGCAGACCGTGCAACGCTTGAAGAAGAGTTTAGCATCGAGCTAAGAACACGGGATCGTGAACGTCGCCTGATTAAAAAAATCGACTCAACCATCGAGATGATTGCCAAGGATGATTATGGCTTCTGTGACGCCTGTGGCATTGAAATAGGCATCCGCCGCCTTGAAGCCCGTCCAACAGCAAACAAATGTATTGATTGTAAAACCCTGGACGAAATCAAGGAAAAACAACTGGGAGCTTGAATATTTCGGCTTCCGGCAAAGGCCAGTCTTCAAATTACAGGGGGCGCTTTGCGCCATCTCCCACCGGTCCCCTACACGCCGGCTCTCTCATAGCAGCATTGGCAAGCTTTCTGGATGCACGCGCCAACCAGGGCGAATGGTATGTAAGGATGGAGGATCTCGATCCACCCAGAGAAAGTCCTGAAGCTGCGAAACAGATTCTACAGGCACTGGAAAATCTGGGTTTGCACTGGGATGACAGGGTGCTTTACCAGAGCCAGCGTCAACCTGCCTACCATGAAGCGCTGCTTCAGCTTCAACATGAGCAAATGATTTTCCCATGTACATGCAGCAGGCAGGACATGCGCAAGCATGCCGGTGTTTATCAGGGCATTTGTAGAAACCGCTTACTGGAGAGTATTGATTCGAAAAACGAAAATTACGCCCTACGCTGCAGAGTCCCGGATATCACGTCAGAATTTCATGATCTGGTGCAAGAACAGCAAGCTCAAAACCTGCAATCGGATGTTGGTGATTTCATTATAAAACGAAAAGATGGATTGTATGCCTATCAGCTGGCAGTGGTTGTTGATGATGCTTTTCAGGAAATTACACATGTGATCAGGGGTATTGATTTAATTGACTCCACCCACCGGCAAATGCATCTGCAATCCCTCTTGCAGTACCCGCAGCCTGTATATGGTCATATTCCCGTCATCATTAATTCTCAGGGACAAAAACTCAGCAAACAGCATCACGCCAAAGCTCTGGATCTGCAAAACCCTGTTGCTACGCTGTGCCTTGGATTGAGGTATTTGCAACAGAGTCCACCTGCTGAGCTATTATCCGCTACAACACAAGAAGTGCTCAACTGGGGAATTGCCAATTGGAATATCCTAAAACTGAATAATATTCAGCAAATTCCTGAACACCGCCATTAATAAAGCATATTCCCAATAGACTTCAGATACATAATGCCTATTCAGTCTCAGGACTGAACCTTATTTAAACTCGCATTTAGTCCTTAATTTTTACACTTTTCGTATAAAGTGGGTAGAATAGAAACAGTTTTAATGTTACAAAACCGTAATAAACTCTGTAATCACAGTGTATTTCAAATATTAGCTAATATTTATGGCGACTATTTTAATTGTAGAAAACGAACAGGAACTTCAGGGTAAACTCTCTGAAATACTTGATCCCGCAGGATACAAGACACTTTTTTGCAGTTCGGTAAAAGATGCACTGGAATATAACCTGGATCAGCTAGATGCCATTATTTGCAATTTGCGTCTGCCTGTTCTACCGGGTACCGAGTTATTCAAACACACTTCTACCCCCATTCTGTTCGCCAGTAATTGTGCCAGTCTGCAATCAGCAACTGGTATCACAAAAAGTGGAACAATCGAATATTTATCCATTCCTTATGACAGTGAAGAGATTCTGTCTGCCTTAAAAACCGTCACGTCTGGATCCGTGGCTCAACTAAGCAAGATAAGTGTAAAACCCAATGAACAACCTGTGCCGGGTATGGTAGGTAGTTGCCCAACCATGAAGGAATTATTCAGACGAATTCGAAAAGTTGCGCAGACAAACTCTTCTGTTCTGATTCAGGGCGAATCGGGTACTGGCAAGGAACTGGTAGCAAAAGCCTTACATGAAGCCAGCTCACGCAAAGATGCAAGCCTGATTTCAATTAATTGTGCCGCCATACCTGAAAATCTGATCGAATCAGAATTATTTGGGCACGAAAAAGGCTCTTTTACCGGAGCTACAACAACCCGTACTGGCCTGGTTGAAGCAGCCAATAATGGCACACTGTTTCTCGATGAGATTGGCGAATTACCTCTGGAAGCACAGGCACGTTTATTGCGCGTCCTTCAGGAGCATGAAATCAGGAAAGTCGGCTCAGTTCAGTCAACCAAAGTGGATGTTCGTTTGATTGCAGCAACCCATCGTGATCTACAGCAGTTTGTGGCTGAAGGACGCTTCCGTGAAGACCTGTTTTATCGAATCAATGTCATGCCGCTACACATACCACCTTTACGGGACAGAGG
>JAYPJO010000003.1:22121-30145 GCA_038128465.1 Gammaproteobacteria bacterium | reverse complement strand
CTGCTGGGCTTTAACCAGTGGCGCACCGTAACTAAGTGCCAGGCCCCCAAGGGCAGATGATTGCAGAATTTTTCGTCTTATATGGTTCACGTTTCCTTTAGCATTCATCAGCGTTTTCTCCATCGAAAAGAGTCATTGTAAATCGTTTTGTTGTTGGAAGTTTATGACTGGTTTTAATGCCACCCGTGCTGCCAGCGTGCCTGATCTTTTAATTGTTTCCAGTCAATTTCATTTTGTTTTTTTGTAAGAACTGCTTCAATAACACAGCTAATCACTGCACCGCTATTATCATACTCAACATCAGTGATAATAAAGTGTTTTTCTTTATCTACTGGATTTACTGCAGTCCATTTACTATTTAGCAACTTTGCTGGATTTATAGTGTTCGTCACCGATTTAGTCCATGTTCATCGACTGATCTATCCACAGAATATCCTGATAAGCAAACCCCAGGTCTCTGGCATTATTTGTAAAAGCTGTTTTTGCAGCCTGGTCAACTTCCGGCGTTCTTGATAGAAACCACAAATAATCCCTGTTGCTGCTGGTTACGTAACTGTAGCTGTAATCAGCTGAAAGTTCGAATACCACATAAGAGGCATAAAAAGGTCCAAAGAAAGAAACTTTGAGATGTCCGACTTCATCGCTATCTGCAAATACTGCCTTTCCTGTAGCTTCGTCCCAGGACTGTGTTTCGTTAATAAAGCCACGATTAATGACACGCACTGAACCATCCGCATTGAAGCTGTAATTGGCCGTGACCTGAGACATGCCTTCTTCAAACCTGTTATCCAGTCTCGCAATTTCATACCAGGTGCCCAGATAGGCATCCAGATTAAAATTACTGACCGGAGATATGCCATCCGGTATACCTGCACAAGCGTTAAGAATAAAGGCAATAAGCAGTAATAGCAGTCTGTGCATTTTCAATTTATTCATATCCCAAATTCACCGTCATTACGTTAAAAGCAAGTCGTTTATGGCCTCACTAAAGTTTACAAAGCTAAAAGTAAAATTATTATCGCCTAGTTTTTGGGGCATGACCTTTTGCCCATCAAGAACCAGAGTAGCAGCTTCGCCCAGAGCCATGTTTAATAAAAACGCAGGTACGGAAAATATGGCCGGTCTCCTGATTGAGCGAGCAAGTAGTGTGGAAAATTCTGAATTTTTAACCGGGTTGGGTGCCGTTAAATTATACGGCCCACGACAGTTTTTATTACTGATGAGCCATTCAAGGGCATGGCAATAATCATTGATATGTATCCATGACATCCACTGCTCGCCGGAACCCAGTTTACCGCCGAAACCCAGTTTAAAAGGCAATAGCATTTTTTTTAAGACGCCACCATCAGGCGACAGGACAATACCGGTTCTGAGCAAAACCACCCTGGTTATGTCGCTGACTCTCATGGCGATATCTTCCCACACCCTGCAAAGGTGAGAGCTGAAATCTTCAGTCTCGGGAATATCATTTTCGGTAAAGGTTGCTGTATCAGATGTCCCGTAAAATCCTATTGCTGAACCACTTAAGAAACAACCTGGTTTGTACTTCGTCGCTTTTATCCAATCGACCAGGTCACGAGTTATCTGCCAGCGACTTTGCTGTAAGGCTTTTTTTCTTTCTTCAGACCATTTCTTATCGGCTATTGGTTCACCTGACAGATTGATTATTACATCAAACCTGGTTTCGAGCGGTATGTCAGTTATAGAGGTAACGTAGTGGTGCTGTTCTCCAAGGGATTTTTTTGCCCGCTCAATATCCCTTGCTAAAACAGTGAATTGATCGTCCTGATGTCGCTTGATTAAATTGCTTCCCAGAAAGCCTGTTCCACCGGTGATAAGTATATGCATACTTTATATACACAAAAGTGGAATAATCGGATTACTCTTACAGGCGTTTAAACAAGCCTGTATTCAGGCTACAGGCTTTGCTGAAATAACCACTCAATCAACTCTTCATTGGCATAGGCCGGATCCCAGGCGTTGTGATTCACACCAGGCAGTTCCGTATAGGTGACATCTGCCCCTGCTGAACGCAATGCTGCTGCCATCATGCGGGATTGTTCAACAGGTACAACCACATCGGCATCACCATGTACGATCCAGATCGGTTTATCAGCTATCTGACCTGCTACTGCCGAGAAGGAATCGGCAGCATCAACAAAGCTGGGAATTGTTGAATCTATTTCAATGAATCCACAAACTACAACCAGGGCGGCAAAGCGCTCGCCATGTTCATAACCAAGATACCAGGTGCCGCCACCGCCCAGGGATAAACCCGTCAGATATACGCGGGATTCATCAATGGAAAAATTATCGATGGTTTGATCAAGCGCAGCCATTGCCATCTCGGCTGTGTCACCGCGCCACATTTCGTCAACAGGAGCCTGGGGAAACACGACTATTGACTGCCAGCGTTCCGGATTTAGCCGAATAGCACGCCCCAGACCAACCTGGGTCTGTTTCAGGCCATCACTGCCCCTTTCGCCCGCACCATGCAGAAATAAAATGACGGGCCATTCTTCTGAGGCATCATAATTATTCGGAATATAAACCTGATAGTTATGAACAACGCCATTACTGACAATGGTCCTGTCCAGAAAACCGGTTTCCACGGCTTGCTGATTTACCGCACATCCTGTGGATATCAATAAAAAACAAAAACATATTAGTAATTTTTTCATAGTCCAGTTACCTTTTATTATTTTTTTATTCCCAAATCAGTAATTATTGTGCAGCCTCCGGATTAATCCATGGAGGAGAATAAAGTGGAACCGTATTATCAACAAAATAGTTAAGGTTTCGAAATAAACCTGAGTTAATAAGATTCCCTATACTAACAGCATATTTTATTTATCCAACCTGATTCATAAGCATTGCAAATTGCTTACATCACTACATTTGATTGGTTTTGTGCTGCTGCTTTTTTTTTAAGATTGTTTCGAGGCCTTTGATAGATACTCAACAGGAAAATCTCATGATAAAACTAAGAAACATATTTTCGCTGGCAATAGTAACTTTACTGATTGCAGCCTGCTCACCGGGCAATGAAAGCCAAAATGCAGCACCCTCTGAACCTGCTGTAACAGTGGAAGCAATGCCTGGTCTACCGACAGAACAAATGGCAATTGTTCAGACCGGAGGCGGCGGAGCCGAAGCACTATCCTATGAGAGTGTACCTGTATTGAGTCCGGGGCCTGAACAGGTTCTGATTAAAGTCTATGCTGCTGCTGTCAATCCGGTTGACTGAGCAGGTCGTGTAAATACGGACCGGGCTCCCGCCGGGCAAAGGATTCCCGGTTTTGATGTTGCTGGAATTGTGGTGCAACTGGGTACCGGAGTAACGCAATTCTCTGTTGGTGACCCGGTATTTTCCATGATTGGCATGGTTCAGGTGGATGGCCTGAACGGCGGTTATTCAGAAAATGTCGTCGCAAAACCATCGAATATGACTTACGCCGAAGCAGCAGGCCTGGGGACTGTCGACTATGCTGCAGGACGCATGATAATTCCAGCTGAAATCATGCCAGGTGAGCGTGTATTCATTGATGGCATTTCTGGCGGGGTTGGCAGTACGGCTGCAGAATTATCACTGGCGCGCGGAGCTTATGTACTCGGGACAGCATCTGCCCGTCATCATGACTATTTGTATTCTATTGGCGTTGACGAAGTTATAAACTATCGTGAAGTTCAGTTTGAAGATGTCATACAGGAACCGGTAGATGTAGTTGTCGAAACGGTAAGCGCTGAAAATGTAACTCGTGCATTACAAATAATGAAACCGGGTGCACGCCTGGTCAGTTTTGTTGGCACCCCGGATGCTGACTCCCTGGAAGCTGCAGGCGTCTTTTTACCCAATATCGGTGCGCCTGGCAGACCTGCCGACGGTTTGAGTGAACCTGAAGTGCTGGCAATTATTGGTCAGGCAGCAAAGGCGGGTGATCTGTCAATCAATGTTGATGCCCGCTTCCCACTCGAAAATGCTTTCGAGGCTCAGGAGGAAAACCGCGATGGCGGCACCACGGGTAAAATCATTTTGATTGTCGATCCGGAGAATGCAGATCTGCTTTAATCTTAAAGCTCTATTTATTATTTGTTATTTGTTCAGGCACCTGTTCTACCGCAGATCTAAACCGGTCAATGCCCGCCTTTTATAATTGTCGGAGCACCGAAAATCATTGTGTATCTGTTTTAGTGATTCCTGATATTTAATATAACGATATGCTCACAGTATTAATGTTTTATACTGTATCAGTTTCGATATCAGACAAGAATTATAAGCAACATCACTTATACAGTTATTAACAAGATGGACAGCATATTTCGTCTAACATTTTTACGACTGGCCACTCTGGTTATTTCAGGCATGCTATGGATTATCGGTGATTATTTTCAGCTGTTTAATCCAACCGTTCTGCCCCCAATCCAGGAGGTAGGAAGCGCGTTAATCGCGGTATTGGCAATGCCAGAGTTTTTGCCTGCTTTTATGGCAACTTTGCTTGATTCGCTAAAAGGGGTTATCTATGCAACCCTGATCGCAGTGCCGGCAGGGATAATAATAGGCATGTTTCCAGCCATTGAAAAAGCCACCAGAATCCTGCTTGATTTCGGCCGTTCTTTCCCGGTTGTCGCCCTGATGCCTATCTTCGTTTTAATTATAGGCGCCACCTCGCAAATGAAAGTTGTCATGGTCACCATAGCCTGTTTTTTCCCGATCCTGTTGCAAACGATTTATGGCGCAAGAAGGCTGGAGCCTACCATTATGGATACGGTGCACAGTTATCGAATCCCTTTTTACCTGCGCTTTTCAAAAGTGATTTTACCGTCAGCTTTACCCTTTATCTCGACCGGTATAAAAATTGCGATTTCAATTTCGATTCTGGTTTCCGTCAGTACTGAAATAATAAACCAGATCGATGGGCTTGGTGCCCAGATAAATCTCTCCAGAACATTCAATGAAGTTGATATCGCCTATGCCTATGTCATTTATGCCGGCCTGCTCGGCGTTGCCCTGACTACCATCTGGGACCAGATTGATGCTGTTATTTTGCGCTGGCACAGACTTGCCAGTAGAGAAAACTAGTCAGGGCATTTATGAAAGCTGTGAATTTTTTACCCCAATGGCTAATCAACATAATCTCATTATGGACACTGCCTGTGCTGGTTGTTGTACTCTGGTGGTTTGTTTCTGCGGATTCATCATCTTTCTTTTTCCCACCACTGAAAAATATTCTGGCTGTACTCTATCGCGACCTGGCTTCCGGGCTTTTAACCAGCTACCTTCTGGTGAGTCTCACCAACATGTGTATTGGTTTGGCTTATGCCATTGTTTTAGGCGTATTGTGTGGATTGATTATTGGCGAGTTCAGAGCATTAAGGGAAGCAACGTCTCCATTGATTAACTTTTTCAGATCCATTCCACCGGCCGCCATTGTGCCAATCGTGATAGTTGCTATGGGTACTGATTCTGCACCCAAAATTCTTATTATCGCTCTGGCATGTTTCTGGCCAAATCTGTTGAACACCATTGATGGCGTCAGAAGTATCCCTGTACAAATGCTGGAAACCAACAAGGCATTCAGGATCCCCTTTCATTTAATGCTCTGGCGTGTGCTGCTGATGGGCGCTTTACCACAAATATTGGCCGGCATTCGCATAGCCCTGGCTGCCGCCCTGGTGCTGATGGTCATCAGCGAATTTTTTGGTGCCAGTGAAGGGGTTGGGTTTTATATTCGTGATAAAAAGGAAACGTTTGCGATGACTGAAGCCTGGGCCGGCACCGTACTGGTAGGCATATTTGGTTATATACTGAGCACCGTGTTTTTGAAAATTGAATCCTGGTTATTGGGATGGTATTTCCAGAAGACACCCAAAGAACTCAGAAAACTGGACCCGGCTAAATAAAAAGACTTTTCCCAATGACTGATACGAACAACAAGTCCCTGGCTAAACAGATGCAAGTGCAAAATCTTGCCAAAAGCTATGGTGATACCGAGATTCTGTCAAACATTAATCTGTCTTTAGAACCCGGTGAATTCATCTGTATTGTGGGTCCTTCCGGTGTTGGTAAAACCACCCTGTTAAGAAGCTTGTCGGGATTAACCAGCCTGAGTGCAGGAAAAGTCATGGTAGGCGGCGAAGAGATGAAAAGTCCACTTGCAGAAATTGGCCTGGTATTTCAGGACTACCGGGGTTCATTAATGCCCTGGATGAAAACCCTGGAAAATGTCGCCTTCCCTTTGCGGGGCAAAGGCATTAAAAAAGCCGAGCGCAACAATAAAGCTGCACAATGCCTAGCCGATGTGGGACTGGATGGTGCTGAAAACAGTTATCCATGGGAATTGTCCGGCGGCATGCAACAGCGAGTAGCAATTGCCAGAGCCCTTGCTTATGACGCACACATCCTGTTAATGGATGAACCTTTCGGATCGCTGGATGCCCAGACACGTCTGAGCCTAGAAGATCTAGTATTGAATCTCAGAAAAAAACTGAGAATAAGCATTATGGTTGTTACCCATGATATAGATGAAGCAGTATATATGGCGGATCGAGTCATTGTATTATCTGGAAAACCTGCAACCGTTATTGATAATATCGAGATCGAACTGGGTAGCGAAAGAAACCAGATAAGCACAAAGTCAGATCCTCGCTTTGTAGAATACAGGAACCGCGTTTTGAACCTGATCATGAGTTAACTATTCACAAACGAAGTATATAATCTGTTAAGAAAGAAGATTATTAGAGAATGAAGAATAAAGAAAAAGGAAAAAGGAGAATAAAAGATGAAAACTAAAACTTTCATTAAAACCAGAGTGCATTATGTGATTCTATTTGTTTTCACTTTATTCCATTCCGGGATGATTTTATTTTCTTCCACTGCATCCGCACAGGAGCTGCAAACTATCCGAGTAAACCGTTCTGCAGTTGGCACCTTTCAGGGCCTGTACATTGCAGAAGAACTTGGCTACTTCAGGGAACGCGGCATCCAGCTGGAAATGAGCATTGGCAATTCACCGGATACGGCAATAGCCGAACTTTTATCGGGCACTGTACATCTGGCAATGACCGGGGCAGCACCGATGGCCGCAGCTGCAGCCAATGGCGTTCCGGTTCTTGCTGTTTTAAATGCGCAGGATCAAAGCGGCGACCCAAGAACAACCGGGCTGTTAGTTCGCAATGACAGTGACATTCAATCGATTCCTGATTTGCGTGGTAGAAAGGTTGGCATGCCCGGTATAGCCAGCCCGCAGACCGTTGCCTTTTTACTTGAGCTGGAAAAATTTGGCATGACCCGGGATGATGTTGAACTGGTCAATCTCCCTTTCCCGGGCGTTTTATCGGCTATTGAATCCGGCGCTGTGGATGCAGGTATGCCGGTTGGCCTTTTCTATACTATCGGCATTCAGCAGGATTATCGTGATTTTCGAGCTGTTTATGAAAATATGGCACCTGCCCCTGCTGTCCTGTTTGCCGCCAGCAGAAACTGGGTTGAGCAAAATGAAGATTTACTGGCTCGCTTTAACGAAGCGATGATAATGGCCTATGAATATGGAAACGCCAACAATGACGTTATCCGGCGAATAGATACCGAGCAAACCCGCCAGCCTGCTGACTATGTTGCAACACGCGAAATTGCCGCGCTTATTGGCAGCTTTAACGTGGACGGATGGCATTTACAAAATGAACAGATGCTCGAATACGGGTTCATTCCCAGAGTGCCCGCCCCTGAAGATTACATCTGGGAAGGGGCACCAAGACAGTAACAGGTCTGTAAAAAGCCAGTAGAAACCCTGTTAAAAAGTCAGTCGATAACTCAGGGATGAATCTCGGGTAGCTCTTCGCCGTTAATTTTTACCGGACTTGCTTCGGTAAGCACAAAGATAATACGGCATACTTCATCTGTTGTATTTCGCCAGAGATGGACAGTTCCTCGTTGGATACAGACATCTCCTGCATGTAATGTCTGCTTCACACCGTTATCCACCTCAAGCTCGACAGAACCTGAAAGCACTATTCCATAATCAATA
>JAYPJO010000003.1:12207-22111 GCA_038128465.1 Gammaproteobacteria bacterium | reverse complement strand
GTAGTCCAGGCTGCTGGTCCTGTGCATGGGGGATTCTCCACCCGGCAGCATATCAACAACACGGATGACAGAACCTTCATAAAGCGTTATGCCTGCATCCCGGTCACGCCCGTCAGTATTATCGTTGTTATCAGCCGGCACGGAAGCCGTTGTCCATAACAGGGCAAATGCTGCATCGCCATTCGCATTGACTTCCGGTGTAAATTTTTCATCGTCCTGTATCAGGGCAGTTCCCTGTTCGTCATGCCCGGTTACAACACGCCTTATCGGTAGAATATCAGTCATCAGTTCACTCCTGTTTCAAAACTTGCTGGTCAATTACTCCAAATATGTCCTCATTCCCTGGCATACTGGCAGTCATCCTGACCCTGTCTCCAAATTTCATGTAAGCGGTTTTTGCAGACCCGGTATCGAATAGTTCAATCCCCCGCCGCTCTGCAATGCAGGAAGAACCAATCTCACGATAGTTTTCATTCGACACAGTCCCGGAACCAATCACTGTACCTGCACATAAATTACGGGTGGCAGCAGCATGTGCAACCAGTTCATGAAAACCATATCCCATGGCGCCGCCATGGGCATTGCCAAATCGTTCATCATTAAAATCGACGGTCAGATTTAACTGTACCCGGCCATCTTTCCAGTACTCCCCCAGAACATCAGGTGTTACTGCAAAAGGTGCCATTGAACACGCCGGTTTGGCCTGTACCCAGCCGAAACCGGTTCTCATTTCAGGCGCTGCAAGTTTTCTTAAAGACCAGTCATTGATGAGAACAATCAGTTTAATATGCTGAAATGCATCCTGGGGTGAGACACCCATTGGCGTTTCATCAACAATAATGCCGAACTCACCTTCAAAATCTATATCATTCTCCTCTGTCAGAAACAAAACATCTTCATCTGGCCCATAAAATTTATCGGACATGCCCTGGTACATCAGGGGTTTGTCACGAGGTATCGGGTCCATACCAAATACCTTATCCATCAATTCTCCGTGGCTGTTAAATGCCGAGCCATCCAGCCACTGCCAGGCACGTGGTAATGGCGCCAGTAATTCCAGTTGAGTGACATCGTCACCTTTGCCATTTTCAAGATCCTGTGACATTACCAGGAGATCATTTTCTATGGCCGACCAGTTTTCCAGGGCCACTTGCAGCGAACCGGCCAGCTCACCGGCATCCAGATAACGCTGGTTATCCTGCGATATAAGAACTAATTTGCCATCAGGGCCATTCCCAGCAGCTGTTGCAAGTTTCATAGCCAATCTCCAGTATTAATTGGATAAATTTTCTAAAACTGTTTTGACAAGCTTGTTTATATTGCCATCATGCTTGAAACCAAGTTGGTCAGCCGTGGCTGTTTCCAACTCCGGATAGCCGCCAAAGCCTGACTCCAAATCCTTGTCTACATCATAAGTGACCAGGTCCTGGTCTATCTTCAGGCTGTCGTACAACGCATCCACCAGCATGCCCATATTCAAACGTAATGCGGGTAAATTTATAATCCTGGATGCAGGGAGCGATTCACCATCCATTTGCAAGGCATGACAAAAATTGGCCGCAATACATTGCACTGACATAAACCACATGTTTGAATTTTTAGAAATGGGGCATACAAATTTTTTATTGTCTTTCAGTGCATGAAACACATTGCTCATGAATGCAGATTTCATTCCCGATGGTGCCTCAGGTCTGGCGACAATGCCAGGCAATCGTAATGAGATGGCATCAAGTACACCACGACGACTTAGCATGGCCAGCCATTGTTCCATCATGGCTTTATGGGCACCGTAATACATGACCGGGTAGACTGAAGTTTCATCATCGACCACAGCAGGTTTGGTCTTGCCAAAAACAGCAACTGAACTGGCAAAAACAAAGCGCGGTGAAGTACCGGAATTTATTGCAAATTCTGCCAGTAATTTTGTCGCCTCCACATTGATCTGCCAGGCCAGTTCAGGATTTTCTTCAGCGGCTCCACCTGGCACAACAGCCAGATGTAAAATGGCCTCCGGTTTTTCAGCAAAAGCCTGGGTTAAGACACTGGTCTGACAAATATCACCTTCGATTATTTTAGTTATCTCTGGTGAAGCATTTTCGAGTTTTGGTAAAGCACGATCGAAAGCAATTATTTCATGCTGCCCGGAAGCCAACAGTAAATTGATTACTTCATTTCCAACAAAACCACCGGCACCTGTAATAAGAATACGCATGTGCTAACTACCATCTGTCACTGTTGTACCACCATCAACGACTATATTCTGACCGGTAATAAAAGCCCCTGCACCTGAAGCCAGAAAAACAGCAGTAGCAGCAATTTCTGATGGCTGTCCAACTCTTCTGAGCGGTGTCATCTGCAAGCGACGCTGCATGAATTCACTGTTTGCCAGCAGCTCCTCAGACATGGGTGTTTCAATCAATCCCGGGGAAATGGCATTGGCACGAATATTTGCTGGTCCAAATTCAATGGCAAGATTCCTGGCCAGCTGGGCTACACCGGCTTTTGCAAGTGCATACGCATTCAGGGCAGCATTACCACGTAAACCTGAAATACTCGACATAAGAATTACGCTGCCACCACCGGCTTTGACCATATGGGGAATTACTTCACCGCTTAACACCACGGTACTACGTAAATTTAGCGCAATAACCCTGTCAAAATTATCCATATCCATGGGAGCAGATGTGCCGGGTGTACCGGGAATACCGGCATTACAGACCAGGATATCCGGAGTTTCGAAACTCTCGAGTACAGCTTCAAGAATTAATCCTGAAGCTGACTCTTCATACAGGTTACAGACAAGGCTGTTTACATTGAAACCCTGGTTTTGCAGGGCATCCATGCTGGACTGAAGTTCTTCAGCATTTTCACTGGTCAGGAAGACCTTTGCACCAGCTCGACAAAATTCTTCTGCAATGGCATATCCCAGTCCACGACCTGCGCCTGTAACCAGTGCCGTTTTGTTTTCCAGGGAAAAAAGATTCGTACTCATGTTGCGTTTTTATAATGACTAATTGAAAAAAAATTGCAGTTACTTTTCTACCATTGATCTTATGTAAGTATGTATTAGTCGTCCAATAACTATGACAACTAGTACACATAGACAGAACTTATGAGAGCTGCTGGTCGCTCCGGTTTTTCGGGATTACCTGAATAAGCGCGGCAAATTCTGCCTTGCAGGTAAAAGCTGAATAGTTGTGCAAGAATAAATATTTTCGTGTACAGGATATTTTTAATCTGCTGTCCATCCACCATCTATAAGTAAACTGCTCCCTGTCATTAATGCAGAAGCCTCCGATGCCAGAAAAACAAAAGCACCCATCAGGTCTTCCACTTCCCCCAACCTGCCCAGTTTGATTTTCCCCAGAACAGAATCCAGAAAGGCAGCGTCCTCCATAAAGGGTTTGGTCAGGGGTGTTTTAATGAAGGTGGGGGCTATGATATTTGACCGAATGCCATATTGGGCGTAATCCAGGGCCATCGCTTTATTCAGCCCTTCCAGCGCCCATTTGGTTGAGCAGTACAACGTACGGTTAACTGCGCCAACATGTCCCATTTGCGAACCCAGATGTATTATTGAGCCTTTCACCTTGTCACGAATCATTGCACTGGCGGCGTGTTGTGCGACAAAATAACTCGCCTTGACATTAAGATCATGGACAATATCAAAATCTTCCTCAGTGACTTCTGACATTGGTTTTGGACGATTGGTCCCGGCATTATTAACCAGTATATTAAACGCGGGCTGTTGATTAAAAAAATCTGAAACAGCATCAAGCCTGGTAACGTCCATGGCATGGGAATCTGCTTTGCCACCCCTGTCTGTAATTGTTTTTACCAACTCATCAATTTTTTCCTTGCTGCGGGCTATCAGGATTACTTCAGCACCGGCATCAGACAATGCAATGGCTGCTGCCAGACCAATACCCTGCCCGGCACCGGTTATAACAGCTCGTTTTCCATCAAGTCTGAAACTGGGAGTTGTTGGTATGGCTTTATCCATGAATGTCACCCGTTTAATTTTTCAAGCATGTATTATTTTTGGAGGAGTGATATAAATTCTAGCAAAATTGACAGTATAATCATCGAACATTCTTTACAAACCACATTGGCAACGTTGTCACTATGTCTAATAATCTTACCTTATACCACCAGGAAACTTCTGTTTGTTCCAGCAAAGTCAGATTCGCGTTGGCTGAAAAAAATCTCGATTATGACAGTCGAATTCTTGATCTGGGAAAAGGTGAGCAACATGATCCGGAATATTTGCGGATGCACCCAAAAGGGCTGGTTCCCACACTGGTCCATGATGATAAAGTCATCATTGAATCAACCATAATCTGTGAATACCTCGACGATGAATTTACAACTTTACCTCTTCGCCCTGAAGATAATTACGACAGGGTCAAAATGCGAATGTGGACCCGCCAGATTGATGAAGACATTCATGCCATGACATCTGTAATTAGCACCGCTATAGCTTTCAGATATATGCATCTACAGGCACCACCGGAAATTGTCGAAGAAAAAATTGAAAAAATTAAAGATCGCGCCCGTCGAAACAGGATAAGAGAAACAATTTATAAAGGCGTGGAAGCCGATATCGTGAAAGATTCGGCATTACGTTTTGCCAAACTGATCAATGACATGCAACAGGCACTGAAGCAGTCTCCCTGGCTGGCTGGCGAAAGTTTTTCTCTGGCGGATATTGCCCTGGCGCCTTATGTCACCCGTCTTGACCATCTGCAATTACAATTTATGTGGGGTGACTGTCCTGATGTTGCGGACTGGTATAACCGAATCTGCAAGCGGGATGGTTATGTAATTTCACATTCAAAATGGTTTGAAAATGATTTCATCGTTGGCTTGATGAAAGAAAAAGGCGAAGAATCTGCGGCCGTCATCAGGCAATATCTGGCTTCTGCCTGATTGCCTGCCGTTTTATCAGACTGGTTTGGCAGTCACCTCAAACATTTCCTGGACTAAGTGCGCCTGGCCAACATCAGCCCGTTTGCCCATCTGGAAATCACCCAGCGCAATAGACGCTTCAACTATATATTTACAACGTTCAAAACGTCTTTCTTTATAGGCTGTAAATGCCTGTTCGACAGAATCCGCCCTGGCCAGTTCTTCAGCCAGCACTATGGAATCTTCAATTGCCATGCCAGCGCCCTGCCCCATATGAGGTGTAGTGGCATGAGCCGCATCACCCAGTAAAACTATGCGACCTTTATGCCATGGACCAGTCAGGAAAATGGTCTCCAGAGGTTTATAGACAACTCCGTCATCATCGGTGATCTTTTCACGCAGGTGCGCCAGTTTTTCCGGCACCCATTGCATTCGATCACGCATTTTTTCTGCCAGACCCTGCACTTCCATTCTCGGGTTATCGGGTTCATAAGTCACCAGATACATGTACATCAAATTATCTGCCAGTGGGACCAGGCCAATGCCGTTTCTTCCCTCATAGGCATTCAGGCAATCCACATCGGGGTCAAGCTCAAAGTTGTAACGCCATACAGCCTGGCCTGTGAATTTAGGACCTTCAAGCTCCGGAAATATCTGCTGTCGCGTCAGGGAATTCAGGCCATCAGCACCGATGACCATATCATAGGCCTGTTGACTGCCATCAGAAAATTTAACCAGAACACCCGAGTCTTCTTCAGTAAACTGATCAACGGTAACTCCCAGACTGACATTGGCACCTACCTGCCTGGTCCTATCGCCCAGAACCTTATGCAGGGCAGGTCGACTAACACCGATATTGGATGGATATTGATCACCTGCCAGCCTTGGTGATGGTATCTCCACAGCCAGTGTGCCGTCGGGCTTGAATATTTTTACCTTGTCGAATGGATAGCTGACAGACAGGTATTCATCTATCAGGTCAAGCTTGCCCATTTCCCGCACTACATTTGCCTGCTGGATTATGCCAACACCATATACAGCCCAGTCCGGATCTTTTTCAATGACATCTACTTCATAACCCTGGCGCCGTAATGCAATAGCAGAGGTGAGTCCACCAATGCCGCCACCAACAATCAATATTTTTAATTTATCCATGAAATTCTTCCAGGTTTAGCGCCTGAATAAAAAGGTCAACAGAAAAATGATTTTCCTGAAATTTAGCAAGCGAAACATTTTTCTGGCTTCTTTGGGTCTGACTACAGCGACCATGGGTGTGGTACCAAATATTTTGCCTTTAACATGCAGCGAAGAGCCTTCATTATCGATGGCAGTGATATCCATCAGTTCATCATTATTCGCATCCAGTATGCGAATGCCATCTGAAGCGGATTGATCAGTCGATTCAACTGTCGCTTCCTGCATTTCCCTGCTGTCCGTTTTTGCGACGGTGTTAAAGTCCATACCCAGATCGTCAAACATTGTCATTGCTGTTCCACGACCGGCACCAAAAACCCCACCGCCCGGATGCATGAATGGCCCCACAAGATACAGCCTGTCGACACCCGGGACTTTATATTGTCCAAGGTCTGAAGTCGGTCGATTTGAATTCATCTGGAAAAAATATGGCCCGGCACCATGGGCATCGCCTTTCACAAAACTGTTTGGTGACCAGCGTTCGTGGTCCAGAGGGGAATCTACCAGCCGGGAAATTATATTCTCCGATCCAAGGTTTGAGACAAAATGCCGATAGGATTCAAGAATAGTATCGGCTTCAGCCTCCTTGATTTCATCCCACCTTGCTGCACCACCGTCAGCCAGGTCATATGGTGCAAATTTTTGCAGCATGGCATTGCCTTTACCGGGAGGAACACGGGTAGGATCATTCAGGCAGGTACTTCCACCCCCCATTAAATGCCGATCTGACATTCTGCCATGCTTCAATGGATAAAAGTCCTGTAAAAACTCATCCATATCTGACGTCAACAAGGTTTCCAGCATGGTTGCCTTGGTAGCATCTTCATGAGCATAAAAATTCATGGGTTCTTCAAGTGCATAATGACTCACCAGCAGGCTGAAAGGGGATAATTTGACACTATTTGCCCTATCCAGAACCGGCTGGGGAATACCTTCGACAAACTCTCCCAATTTGTACGGGTGAATCCCGGCAATTACCGCATCATTCGCACGGTATTGTTCTCCATCAGTAGTCTCCAGCCCCACTGCCCTGCCATGCTCAACGATTACCCTGCTCACTTCGCAATCAACAATAATTTTGCCGCCATGATATTCAATACAATCCTTGAGAGCCGTTGCCAGCACGCCACTGCCTCCTATTGGCTGGCCGATGCCCATGCCGGTACCAAATTCTTCAGGAGATTGCAGATTTTCAGCTGTACATTTGAGCAAATGAATTTTGATTTTATCATTTACAAACATCTCATTAACGACGTCCAGAGTGCTGCGCTGCATCGACATCAGCGTTTCCCGCCCTTCCTCGGTCTGGCTCATTGTGGAGTAAAAAGAAGCCATGGGTACTGGAGGGGCGTACAGACCTGAAACAAACATCGGCAACATATCGAGGCTGGTTTTTGCCAGCTTGCGATAGGTTTCTGCATCCTGTGGAGAAATTTTAGCGATACTCTCACAGGTTCTATCAACATCCCGATAGGTAATGATGCAGGTCTGATCTTCAAAGATTGTCGCCAGAGGAACATCAGAATAGGTATATTCCAGTCCAAATTTGGATTGTAATTCCAGCTCGTCCTGGCGAATCATGGGGTTGCCCTGCAGCATGATATGAGCAGTAGAATGCTGGTCATACAAAAAGCCGGGAGCACCAGGCATTTCTTTGGTAATGACACCACCGCCTATTATTGGGTTACGCTCAAGCAGCAAAACGCTTTTGCCCGCTTTTGCCAGATAGGCAGCAGCGGTCATGCCATTATGACCCGCTCCCATCGAAACGATATCGTATTGTTCGCTCATACATACACCAGAAAATAATTTACCTGAAAGTATACAAATGTTTGATCACAGTAAACCAATTACTTGTGGAAATAGGAAGTATTAGTCTGCTTGATAAAAGCGTCAGAAAATAGGATTAATCACTAAGCGATATTGGCATGTTCAGACAGATCCATTGACCGCGATGCTTCTTTTAATACTTTTCTCAACCAGGAAATGGCTGAGTCATCTTCTCTTATATTGTTCCATTGCAAATACTCATTAAGAACAGGGAGTTCCATGGGTGGTTCAAATAAATTCAGGGGTAAATATTCAGCATATTTTGCAGCCAGCTTGGCAGGCATTGTTGCAATTAAATCAGTATTAACAACCATGTATGGCTGTAAATCAAAACTGTGTACTGAACACGCTATTCTTCTGGAGTCCTGGTACTTTTGTAAAAACCAACGGTCAAACCAGGGCAGGCTTCTGTCGCTTCCCCGAAAAATGACATGGCTCAGCGACATGTATTCCTCAAAGCTGATAGCTTTATTAATAACAGAATTATTTTTACAGGCTATGATCGAGTAACTGTCCTCAAAGAGTAGTTCACTGGGATGCTCACTCACCACATCAACTTCAGGCGCTATAAAAAAATCTATTTCACCTGAAACCAGCTCACTCCCGGAATTATTGCTGGGATGGCGAAATTCAAAAGAGATACCCGGAGCCGATATATAAATTTTTCTCAGAACATCAATAAGGAAGGTTCTGATAACGTAATCAGACGCGACGATTACAAAATGCCGCTTGCTTTTTTGAGGATCAAAATCAGCTTCACCAGCAAGAATATTATCAACCCGCATAATAATATCCCTGACTGGCTCCAGTAACATTTCTGCCCGCGGTGTGAGTTCCAGTTGCCTACCCACCTGCACTAATAGCTGGTCATCAAGATTCTCTCGCAATCTTGAAAGCGCACCGCTCATTGCCGGCTGTGTCATATGCAGTTTATTGGCAGCCAGGGTGACATTTTTTTCAGTAAGCAAGGCTTCCAATGCTATGAGCAAATTTAAATCGAGTCGTTTATATCGCATAAATGGACTTTGAAAACCAAATTGGCAGAATTCAGGTATTTACCGGGATGATAGTTAAAATAAGGAAAAACTTTTTCCACTATCACACCGGGAAGATTAACATAAACAGCAGATAAACTGGATTCCCGGAGAAGCTGTTTTTGATTGTAGAAGCTGAACGCTTATTTACCAGGTCAAACACAGAAACTAGAGGTTTAAACGAATGATAAAGCATATCAAATCAGGACAAGACACTGATATAAAAGAGAAAAAGACTAGCGAAGTCCAAAAGACTGTTGAGCAGATAATTGCAACAATCAGCAGGGATGGTGAAAAAGCTGTCAGGGAATATTCGCAACAGTTTGACAACTGGTCTCCAGAATCTTTTCGGCTGAGTGAGACAGAAATTGAGAAGTGTTTAAGCAGTGTTTCCTCAGAGGTCATCAATGATATCAAGTTTGCTCAGGAACAGATTCGCAATTTCGCACAACATCAACGTGATGCATTGAAGGATGTGGAAGTTGAGACCCTGCCAGGTGTAGTCCTAGGCCACAAGAACATCCCGGTGAACAGTGTAGGATGCTATGTACCGGGTGGCCGCTACCCGATGGTGGCCTCTGCCCATATGAGTGTAGTCACGGCCAAGGCCGCAGGCGTCAAGAGAATCATTGCAGCAGCACCGCCCTTTTCAGGGGAACCCCACCCGGCAATAGTGACCGCGATGCATCTGGCTGGTGCTGATGAAATCTATGCATTTGGAGGCGTTCAGGCGGTTGCAGCAATGGCGCTGGGTACTGAGGATATCAAGCCAGTAGACATGATAGTTGGACCTGGTAATGCATTTGTGGCTGAAGCCAAGCGCCAGCTGTTTGGTCGGGTCGGTATCGATTTACTGGCCGGTCCTACTGAAACCCTGATTATTGCCGATGACACCTGTGATCCGGAAATGGCAGCAGCCGATTTAATTGGGCAGGCAG
>JAYPJO010000003.1:0-12184 GCA_038128465.1 Gammaproteobacteria bacterium | reverse complement strand
ACATGGACCCGGCAGTCCTGCTATTTTATTGACCAATTCTGCTGCTCTGGCTGAAGCTGTACCAGATGCCATCGAAGAGCTGTTGTCATGGCTGCCAACAGCTGATGTTGCAAGGGAAGCATGGGAAAATTGCGGTGAAATTATTTTGTGCGACAGTCTGGATGAAATGGTCAAAGAAGCTGATCGAATTGCGTCTGAACATGTCCAGGTAATCACTGCAGACCCGGACTATTTCCTGGATAATATGACCAATTTTGGTGCTTTGTTTCTGGGTGCCAGAACCAATGTGTCTTATGGCGATAAAGTAATCGGAACCAATCACACCCTGCCGACATTAAAAGCAGCGCGGTATTCAGGTGGCCTCTGGGTTGGCAAATTCATCAAGACCTGTACCTATCAGCGCGTGTTAACTGATCAGGCATCTGCTATGGTTGGTGAATATTGTTCACGATTATGTGAACTGGAAGGTTTTGCAGGACATAAAGAACAGGCTGAACTGAGAGTCAGACGATATTCAAAATAATTAAAAGCAGGAGTTCAAGCCAATGGCAATTCTAGGCGTAGAAAATGCAATTTACGGCGTCGATGACCTGGCGCTAAATACCAAATTCTGGGAGGATTTCGGTCTGGTCCCAGTCTCTACTTCAGACACTGAAAGCGTATTTGAAGTTGCATCAGGTTCCAGGGTGACTGTCATGCATCGTGATGATCCACGCCTGCCAGATGCCTATGCACATACCCAGGGCGTCAGGGAAACTATCTGGGGTGTGGATACCCAGGCATCACTAGATGAACTGGTGGCAGATCTTTCCAGTGACCGGGATGTTACATTTGACGATGACGGAACGGCTCATTTCCTTGCTGATGACGGCATGCCACTGGGTTTAAAGGTCTGGAACAAGCGTGAAGTTATCTCTTCCCCTGATCCGGTTAATGCTCCCGGCAATATCCAGCGCTTAAATCTGCATCGAAAATGGCGTATGCGTGCCCGCCCCAAAACCATCAACCATATCGTCTTTTTCTCAAACGATTATGTCAGCTCCTTTGAATTTTTTCGCGACCGCCTGGGGTTCAGGCTAACTGATCATTCCAAAGGAGTTGGTATATTTGCCAGAGCAGATGGTACTTACGAGCATCACAGTATCTTCTGGGTCAATACCGCTTTACCAGTTGCCCCGGACAAACCAGGATTCATGCACATGGCTTTTGGTGTGGAAGACATTGACGAAATCATGCTGGGTGCCAATTTAATGGCCGATAAAGGCTGGGAGAATACAACGGCCAATACATCTGGTGGATTGAGCAGGCACCGCATTTCCTCTGCGCTTTATTACTATTGCGAATGTCCCGGCGGTGGTGAAGCTGAATATCATGCCGATACCGATTATGTGGATGACAACTGGATCCCACGTGCGTGGGACTGGAAGTTTGGTTCCTTACTCTGGGCACATAAAGTCCCCGAATTTTTCAGGGCTGCCAATCCCAGTATGGAAATGGTGCTGGATCCCGAGGGTTTAAGTCTTGAGGAATACAGGGGCTTGAATGACCAACTTGATGGTGCAGATAAAGCTTCCAACCAGTAGATTTTAAAAGTAACAGGAGCTCATTCATGCCCAATAGACTAGCTGGAAAAGTTGCACTGGTTACCGGTACCGGTAGCGGGATTGGCCAGGCATGTGCCTATATGTTTGCGCGTGAGGGCGCCCAGGTAATGGGTTGCGACATAGACCCTGAAGCGGCCAGGCAAAGCTGTGAAGTGGCCGAAAAAGAAAACCTGGATTTTCATAGCATGCATCCATGCGATCTGACAAAACCGGATGATGTAGACAAGCTAGTTGAATCCACAATTTCCAGGTTTGGAAAAATTGACATCCTGGTCAACGCCGGTGCCTTTGCCGCGTTTGAATTTATCGAAAATATGGATTTCGAAAAACACTGGAAAACCACGCTGGCTGGCGAACTGGATGTGGTTTTTCTGGTATGCAAGGCCGTCTGGCCCCACATGCAAAAACAAAATTCCGGTTCCATCATCAATTTTGCGTCTGCCAATGCCTATGAAGCGTTGAAAGGCTCTGGTGCGTTGGCACACTGTGCTGGCAAAGGTGGTGTACTGGCCATGACAAGACAACTGGCCATGGAAGGGGCGCCGCACAACATCCGTGCAAATTCCATTTCCCCGGGGATGGTTGTTACTGGAGCAACCAAGCCGGTACTGGATAATGTTCCCGGCTTTGAAGAACACGTTCTTGAAAAAACCATGCTCAACCGACTGGGCAGGCCCGATGATATTGCCTGGTGCGCCTTGTTCCTGGCATCCGATGAATCTAGCTGGGTAACTGCTGGTGACTTCCCGGTGGATGGTGGTGTCACCAAATGGTAAATAATAATTAAGCAGGAAATAACATGACAGGAATACATAAAGGTAGAGTTGCACTGGTTACCGGTGGCAGCAGTGGTATTGGCCAGGCCATTGTGACCAGGCTGGCACAGGATGGCGCCAGGGTTGCTATTGCCGATATTGCAGACTGCCAGGAAACCCTTGATCTGGTATCAAGCCTGGGCGGTGAGGCTTTTGGTTTGCAGTGCGATATAAGCAATGCCACCGAGGTAGCAAAATTTCATGCCGAGGTTGTTGAACGCTTTGGCGACATCTCCATCCTTGTTCATTGTGCCGCCTATCAATTTGTGAAAAATTTTGACGATATAAGCCACGCAGAATGGGAAAAAACCCAGGCCGTTAACCAGGGTTCCATGTTTCATCTGCTCAAAGCCATATTGCCCGCCATGAAACGCGCCAACTGGGGTCGCATCATAGCCATTGCCTCCTCAACTTTCTTTATGGGTGGTCACCAGATGTCTCATTATGTTACGAGCAAAGGTGCCCTGATCGGATTGGTGAGAGGTTTATCTGGCGAACTGGGTGATTTCAATATAACAATAAACGCAGTAGCGCCCGGCCTGACTAAAACCAAAAAAGCGATGGCAGATCTGCCGGAAGAGTTATTTCAAGAAATGGCGCAGCAACAGAGTATCAAGCGCAGTGGACTGCCGGAAGACCAGAGTGGCGTCGTATCATTCATGGCCAGCGATGATGCCAGTTTCATAACAGGTCAAACCATACTGGTTGATGGCGGTCAGGGTTACAATTAGGAGATCTTAGTTATAATTCCTTAAATATCTCTGCACACCAGTCTGCAATAAAATCTCGCATCACGGTGCCATTATCGGCACCACAGTGTTCTACTTCATAATCTTCTGCTGTAAATATGCGCAATTCGCGTTTGGCACTGTGAATTGCCTGATCATAGGATCGTTGTGCATCGCTGGCGGGGATTTGCCTGTCTCCTATTCCATGTGTCACCAGGAAAGGCATGTTGATCTTTTCAATCTGACCGTCCAGGGTTACGTTTGGCATATTAGCCATAAATTCATCCAAATCCTGTTTACCCCAGACCCACATGACATGATCCCAGTAATGGGGAACCGGGTTTTCCCCTTCTCTTTCCAGCCGTCTTTTTTGCAGGTCACCCCACAAATGATTTGCACCCATGACTGCACAAAGTGCAAAGCGGGGCTCATTGGCTGCAGCCCGTGGCGCATAGTAACCACCCAGTGAAAGACCAAAAATGCCAATCTTGTTACTGTCCACATCTGAGCGACCAGCCAGATATTCCCATGCCGGTGTTGCCCATTTTTCAGAATCATAAACGGCCGTTAATTTGTTATGCCGTAATGCTTCACCCGTGCCAGGCTGATCGACAAACAGGGTATTGAAGCCGCGTTCCAGGTTGGATGTGCCATGACCTGCCATATAGATTTGTTCTTTCATCGAATCCAGGCCATTACAGGAAACCAGTGCCGGTTTTTTTGTGCCGCTACCATCGTGACAGAATAGTCCGGGATAACTGCTGCCTTCATAAGGAATATCAACAAAATCTATATGCAGTCCACGCAGGCTCACATATTTTCGAAACAGCTCAAGACCTTTTCGATATGCTTCCCAGCGCGGCGCATAGTCCCTGGATTGCATACGTTCAGCGGCGAGATAATAACCGGCTGCCCGTCCGTATTTCGTTCCGGCGGATAATAAATAACCCCTGTCTTCATCCGCCAGGGCGTTTTTCTCCACCTGTGTGGCCAGTGCCAGCCAGCTATCAAACAGCTCGGCTGTCCCGGCATCTTCGCCCTTGGCTGCCGCAGCAATAATTGGGCGACAGGCTGAATCAATTTCTCCATGATTACCGCCACAAATCAGCGCCAGATTGGTTGCAAGGTTCCAGACATAATTATTGGGAAAAGGCTCAAACATAATCACTTTAACTCACGGTTTTTGAAACAGGATTGATATTACAATATTTGCAGATTACTGGATTGCCGTTTTTAACCTGAAAGCTGATAGAACAGTTCCCTAGCTACATTCAGCGAGCATAGCATTTTGCTCATCATCCTAATATTTCAATCGTATTGATTCCTTCAATAGGAGATATCGTCATAATCTATTTACACTTACTGTGAACTGCGTTTATCGTTTATGCTTTGATAAAAACAATAATGCTTAAACCATGAGTACTTCCAACAATACACCCGCTTTTAAACTTGACTATAAACCCCATCATTTCGGGGTCAGCGTCAATAATCTTGAAGAAGCAATCACCTGGTATAAAGATGTACTGGGTTTCGAATTGGCGAACAGATTTGAAGTGGAAAGCGTTCCATTCAAGGCTGCATTTGTCACCCGCGAAGATTTCAATGTTGAATTGTTTGAAGTTGAAGGAGCAGATGCCTTGCCTGAATGTCGCCGGGTTCCCAATGAGGATTTAAAAACTCACGGCAACAAACACATGGCATTTCAGGTTGAAGATATCAAATCCCTGTTTGAGCATTTCAAGCGTATCGGTGTCGACATTGCCTGGGATGTTTTCCCCATGGGAGATGAGTTCGGCGGATTCATCCGGGACAATACCGGCAACCTGATTGAATTTGTACAACTGTGATCTCTGAGATCAATCATTAATCAAATCCCCGGATTAAAAAGAGGGAGGTATCATGCCTTTATTTAAAAACCATGCCTTTCGGAATCACTCCATGCCCATTCTGATCCTGGGTATATTCATGATGTATTTTTATTCCGGCCTGCAGAATGACCATTTAAATATCCTGACGCCCTATTATTCAGCGCTTGGCTGGTCGGCAAACCAGATTACCTTGCCTGTTACCATCGCCGGTTTTGTCGTGATTCTTTTGACCATGGTAATCGGCACCCTAATGATTAAATTCGGTGTCGCCAAAATCATGATTCCATCTACCATTTTATTGGGGATTTCAACAATCGGCCTGGCTGTTTCGGGTGAAAATATGGTTCTGTATGCCGTCAGCCTGTTCATGATGCGAGTGCTGGTCGTTCCCCTGATGATGGGCGCCTTTATGCTCTGTACAAACTGGTTTGTAAATCTGCGTGGCAGGGTACTCGGTTTTATTACGATGGGAAGTCCACTATGTACTGCGACTCTGGTGCCAGGTATGAGCATAGGTGTTGCGTCTATTGGCTTTACCGCGACCTACGCTATTGTCGGCGGGGTTGTTATCCTGTTAGGCATATTAATCGCACTGTTTATCAAGTCACGGCCAGAGGAATATGGCCTGTACCCTGATGGTGCTGATTCACCCGTGACAGTACCGGTTGAAAAGGTAATGACTTTTACAGAAGTTATGGCCAACAAAAATTCATGGCTGCTGATTGTTTCATTTGGTTTATTGCAGTTCATGATCGTGGCATTGATGGCGTTCTATGTCCCACGCATGCAAATGGTCGGCACCGAAATGCCATTTTTATTATTCTGGCTTGCTGTCGCTGCCATTCTGGGCATGCCCATCAGTTATATTCTTGGTTTTATTGACGATAAATTAGGCACTATCTTTGCCTCGTTGGTCATGTGCGGCTTTTATCTTCTTGCGCTGTTTATGCTGTTATTTATGCAGCCCAACAACACAGCAATGACAATCGCACTGACGCTGGGGCTAGCAGGTGTAACCGGTGGTATGCCGACACTCCATCCATCCATTACGGCTTATGTGTATGGTCGTGAAAACTACCAGGCAGCCAATCGCTGGATAATGTCAATTCAGGCAATCATTTTGGCCTTTGCCATAACATTCATGGCCACTATTCTGGATGTAACAGGTAGCCTGGATCTGGCGTACCAGGTCATGATCGGCATGATGGTGATTGTTGTAATTACTATTTTTATGCTGAGCCGAACACCTGACTACGACAGGACAGTAACTGGTGCAATATTTTCCTGAATTTTAAGTAGTGGTTCAGTTGTGTCAGGGTAGAGCAAACGCAGTAATAATATCCCCAATTGCAACTGCAATATATTGGCTGCCATCGAACTCATAGGCCATGGGTGATCCCCGCCAGCTTTGCAGATTTCCGAGGAACTGCCATAACACCTCACCTGACTGTGCATCAGCGGCCATGAAGGAACCGCTGTTTTCAGCAAAGAAAACCAGGCCGGAATCCGTTGTCAGTACCCCGGGAAAATTTCTATTTGGAGAAGGACCATGGGGGATTTCCAATACTATGTCACCGCTTTGGATATCAATAGCACGAACAAAACGCTGTTCAGTTTCCCCAGGCACGTTGCGGGCAACACCGCCCATGTAACTCTGGAGCTGACGCCATTCCTGATCCCTTTCGGAATACAGGTTACAGGCCTCCAGTGCCTGAACATAGTACAGGCCAGTCTCGGCAATGTATCCTGTGGAATACCAGTTGGTTGCACCTACCAGTCCGGGGCAAACGTAGGTTTCTCCCGTTGCTGTGACTGGCAGCTCTTTCAGGATCGGACGACCATTGCTGTCGATACCTTCGGCCCAGTTCTGGTTATTAATAAAGGGTTTTGCCAGCAGTAATTCGCCGTTGACCCTATCCAATACATAAAAGAAGCCGTTGCGATTAGCCTGCACAAGTAATTTTCTGGGCTCTCCCTGCCACTCGGCATCTATCAGTGCCAATGGTTCCTGGGCATCCCAGTCGTGGGTGTCATGGGGCGTAAACTGGTAATACCAGAGTAATTCGCCGGTATCAGGATTCAGTGCCACAACACTGTCTGTATAAAGATTATCCCCCTCCCGTGCAGCACCATACAGATCCGGACCCGGGTTACCAACCGGCCAGTACAGAATATTCAACTCGGGATCATAGGAGCCTGTCATCCAGGTGGCCCCTGCTCCATGTTCAATTGCCTCTGCATTGGGCCAGGTTTCTGAACCAGGTTCGCCCCATGCGGGAATGGTCCAGAAGCGCCAGGCTTCTTCGCCTGTGTCCTGGTGATAGGCAGAAAGAAAACCGCGCACACCTTCATCACCTCCTGCATGGCCACCGATTACCAGATCATTTACAACCAGTGGGGCATTGGTGCTGTTATAGTTTTGAGTCCAGTCTGCCATGGGGGTTTCCCACAAAAGGCTGCCATCAGCCTTGTTCAGGGCAATAATGTGCGCGTTGTCAGTCAGAAAAAATACCCGGTTGCCTGACACTGCCACACCACGGTTGGCACCCAGGGTGGCATTACCCGCCAGCCCTTCAGTGAATGGACGTGACCATTGCCAGACCTGACGGCCGCTACCGGCATCCAGGGCCCATACACTATTGCGATAGGTAACATACATGATGCCGTCTTCCACCACTGGCGTTGTCTGAACCATGCCCTGGACATTCAGGTTGAAAGTCCAGGCAGTGCCCAGTTGATTGACATTCCCATGTGTTATCTGGCTCAGTGCGGTATGTCGATAACCCAGTGTTGTGCCATGATAGCTGCTCCAGTCTGCTGTACTGGTGACTTCCCGGTAGCTTCCTTTATCCTCTCGTCGCAGGAGTCGAATGCGGCCATTATCATCACGCAACTGGAGATCAGAATAACCTTCACCTGTTACAACACCGGTTAAAGTGGTGCCATCTGTCAATATCAGCGTGCGCCTGTCTTCCAGAGCTTCAGGATTGAATGCGCCAAAAGGTGCTACTGAACGCATGTAGCCAATTAGCTGCAACAATTCCCCATCATCAAGGATTGATGGTGGCATACCTCTTTCCGGATTACCCTGACGCAGGTAGGCTATAAGGTCATCATCAGTTTGTGCAGAATAGGCGGTCACAATGGATGGACCGTATTCACCTCCGGTACCATCTCCCCCGTGGCAGCGGGCACAGTTGAGGTCAAACAACTCGTTTCCCTGTTCCAGAGACTGGGCCAGAGCCTGGCTCATACACATTAATGAACATGCCAGTAAGAGTGTTGTAGTTAGCGGATGGGATTTCATGATCGTCTCTCTATACTGATTTGATGAATGTATTAAAGCGAACAAACTGTAAATATGTCCAGACCAGAATAAAGATTGTTTGTCAGTGGAATAACTGTTATTTCCTTAACTCTGGTTTTTATAATGGGTAATATGGCAACAGGCACTACAATAAAATTATGAGGAGTGCATTATGAAAAACTACAACCGACGCCGGATGCTACAGGGTATGAGTGCAACCTTGTTGCCATTAATCCCCGGATTTTCTGTTGCGCAATCTCTGGATATTGAGTCATTGCCCATAGTAGATACAGATCGTGACTGGAGTGGCCAGAATCCCTTGCGCTACCCCGATCCGGATATTATTGCCCTGGATCCACGCTTCAATCCCTATATCCTTTTTAACACCCCAATTCAGAGATTGTATACCGGCACCTTATGGGCAGAAGGGCCAGCCTGGAATGGGGTTGGTCAGTACCTGGTCTGGAGCGATATTCCCAACAACAGGCAGATGCGCTGGATAGAGGATGACAATCGTGTTACTGAATTCCGCAATCCATCCAACAACAGTAACGGTAATACTTTTGATTTCCAGGGACGCCAGCTTGCTGCTGAACATGGTGCACGCCGGGTGGCGCGCTATGAGCCCAATGGCCAGGTCACTGTAATTGCTGACAGCTTCGATGGCAAAAGACTGAACTCACCCAATGATGTGGTAGTTCATCCGGACGGCAGCATCTGGTTCACGGATCCCATTTATGGTATCCGAGGAGCATATGAAGGAAATCCTGGAGAGTCTGAAACAACACCAGCGGTTTATCGTGTCGATGGCCAGAGCGGAAGAATTTCCATTGCAACCGATGATGTGAACATGCCCAATGGGCTTTGTTTTTCACCGGATTATTCCAGGCTCTATGTGGCTGACACAGGTGCATCTGAAACCAGGGTCTTTGACCTGGACGGAACTCAGCTAAGGAGAGGACGTACTTTTATAAGGCTTCAGGCACCAGGCGGTGTGCGTTCAGCTGCTGACGGCATTCGCTGTGATTCTGACGGCAATGTCTGGGCAGGTGCAACACCCGGTGTGCAGATAATAGCGCCCAATGGTGACCAGATAGGAATGATCCGCCTGCCGGAAATCTGTGCCAACATCTGTTTTGGCGGAGAAAAACGCAATCGCTTATTTATGACAGCCAGCCAGTCGCTGTATTCTGTTTATGTCGGAGTGCAGGGTGCGCATATTTGCTGATGAAATAAAGCTTGGCTAATTTTAGAAAGGATTTTTATACTTTTACTCATTCCTTAACCTTTCAATTCATAACGAGCATCTGGAGTCGGTCACCGATGAAAATAATAAACATAAAAATCTTCGTGATACTTGCCTTACTGTTAAATACCTTGCCTGCTCTGGCTCAAAACCGGGATTCGGGTGAAAGGCTTCCTGCCCACAGGGTGATCGGCAATCTCTATGCCGTTGGCACTTATGAATTAAGTGCCTATCTGGTTTCATCGGATGAAGGACATATCCTGATCAATACCGGCTGGGCGGATTCAATCGTGCAAATCCGGGAAAATGTTGAAGCTCTGGGTTTTGATTTTGAAGATATCAGAATCCTGCTGGCTCAACATTCCCATGGTGACCACACCGGGGCTCTGGCCGAGATTAAGGAAATTACCGGCGCTGAAATGTGGGCTTCAGCAAAAGATGCTCCTATTCTTGAAGATGGTGGTCTGAGTGATCCGCACTTTGGTGGTATCCTGGGTTTCGCACCAGTGGAGGTGGATCGGATTCTGGAGGAAGAGGATATCATTGAACTGGGTGGTAACCGTCTGGTGACCTATCTGCATCCAGGACATACAGAGGGCGCCACCAGCTTCGGCATGACGGTGCAGGAAAACGGACGAGAATACAAGGTGCTGATTGCCAACATGGGTTCAGTCAATGGTGGTAAGCGGCTGGCAGTTGATCCGACCTATCCCGGTGTAGCAGCGGATTTTGCCTATACATTTACAGCGCAAAAAGCCATGGATGTGGATGTGTGGGTATCTGCCCATGCCGATCAATACAACATGCTGGATAAATGGGAGCCCGGCATGCCTTACAGCCCGGATACTTTCAATGATCCTGAAGGCTTCCTGGAAAAGGTAGAGTATTACGAGCAACTTTTTTTGGAAGCATTGGCGACCGAGCGCCTCGAATAAGTACAACAATTATCCGAAAAATTATTACTGACTGTTTCAGGTTTAAGTTAGCTATTTAAATATCCGGGGAATAATGCCTAGCTCAGAATCCGTTGTTTACGTAAATTTTTACCACCAACAGAATGAATGAGTGATGCGCCCCGGTATTCGATAATGTCCAGGTCAGCCAGGGTATTGACAATGTTAAAGAGCGTTGGCAGTTCTTCCCACTGTGCTTTACGCCAGGATAAACGCCCTTCTCCTGTTGCAGCCTTTATGACTTTACTCTGGTCGCTGGAAGCAGGGGTGAGCGTCGGATATTCTACATCGGCTTCTCCCCAATGCCCGGTTCTGGGAATATATTTGTAGTGCAGCATCCCGACATTTTTATCCCTGGCGTTTGTTGCAGATTCAATTGAAAATTCTGCCAGGTTATTCACCTCAATATTCATGAATGTAAATCCCTGCCAGCTGGCCGAAAGTTGTGCACTGTTTTCACTGACATTGAAATCCGGAATTTCGCAATACACTTTTGAATAACCCAACTCCTCGCGTCCGGTAATAATGGGTTCGCACATGTTTTCAAATAACACACAAAGAAACTGGCCATTGACCTGGTCATTCTTGCCCGAATATCTGGCGGGAAAGGTGATGCCGATCATTGAATAGCCTCGTCCGGCCAGCCAGTCTACATTTGTCATTTGACTGCAATTAATGGTAACAACCGGATCGCCATGGAGCCTGAAACAGTCTGGTAAAAGCGCCTCAAGCTTTTCCGGGCTGGTCAGAAAAGACAGGGAAAGTGTGGTGGTATTGGGTTGATTGGCATAGTCCAGCTTGCCCCCAGTCGGAACCTGCCTGGGTCCATAACTGGGACCAAAGTGGATCGGCATGCGAAACATGGTTCCCTTTTCAGTTTCATCTTCCATATTAAAAATACCTTTAATTCTTGCCCCTCAACACCTGCTCCTTAACAGCTACTCTTCTTCAAATATCGCCACGGCCCTGGTCCAGCCTGCTGATGCACCTTTTATCTTGTGTGGGAAACAACATACAGTAAAGCCATTGGCAGGTAATACTTCCAGGTTATGCAGTTTTTCCAGGTGGCAATACCCAATATCCTTGCCGGCCTTGTGGCCTTCCCAGATCAGCGATGTGTCACCACTTTCCTTCACTTTTTCTGCGGTATAGGAAAAAGGCGCATCCCAGGACCAGGCATCTGTACCGGTCAGTCTTACACCTTTTTCCAGTAGATACATGGTGGCTTCATAGCCCATGCCACAGCCGATATTGACAAAATTCGGGTCACCCAGAGCCTTACCGGCAGCCGTGTTAACCAGCACAATATCCATTGGCTTTATCTCTACTCCAACGCGTTGCAGTTCCGCGTCAACTTCAGCAGCTGTTACCACGTGACCATCAGGAAAATGCCTGAAATCCAGCTTTATCCCGGGACGAAAACACCAGTCCAGTGGCACCTCATCAATTGTCATTGCCGGTTCCCCGCCATCCATGGTGGGATGGAAATGCCAGGGCGCATCCAGATGGGTACCATTATGGGTAGACAGTTTTACCATTTCAGCAGCAGCAAAGCCCTCACCTCCCGGAAACTCTTCTGCACCAACACCAGGAAAAAATACCTGTGCTTCTTCCACCGTTTCCTGGTGTGTCTGGTAGGTAATTTCCGGTCGCATGAAGGGAG
>JAYPJO010000002.1:27923-30608 GCA_038128465.1 Gammaproteobacteria bacterium | reverse complement strand
GCGTAAGGCTATACGTTTATATGATGAGGTTGAGGATGCCACGAAGGGTCACCACCGACACTACATGATGAAAGAAATTTTTGAGCAGGCGCCGGCCATTAAAAACACCCTGGCAGGCAAACTGAGCAAAACCCATGTGCTGGAACAGGCCTTCGGCCTGGAAGCACAGTCTATTTTTGCAAAAACCAAAAGATTACAAATAGTGGCCTGCGGGACAAGCTATCATGCCGGTATGATTGCAAAATTCTGGTTTGAAAATATTACACGCATGGCATGCTCAGTTGATATTGCCAGCGAATATCGCTATCGTAATGTGCTTGTTCCAGAAGATTGTTTATTTGTCACCATATCACAATCAGGAGAAACAGCTGATACGCTGGCGGCATTGAGATACGCCAAAGAAGCTGACTATGTTGGCACCCTGAGCATCTGCAATGTCCCCAACAGATCAAGAAGCCGAGCTGGTTGATGAGCTTCATCACCTGCCATCGATTATTGAAGACGTCTTAAAACTCGACGCCGAGATTTCTGCTATTTCCAATGATTTTGCAGAAAAACATCACGCGCTTTTTTTAGGCAGGGGGGTACAGTACCCTGTGGCAAAAGAAGGCGCACTTAAACTTAAAGAAATATCTTACATTCATGCTGAGGCTTATCCGGCTGGAGAATTAAAACACGGCCCGCTTGCTCTTGTAGATAACGAAATGCCTGTCATTGCCATTGCGCCTAATGATGAATTGCTGGAAAAACTTAAATCCAATTTGCAGGAGGTTAGCGCAAGAGGAGGGCATTTATATGTGTTTGCAGACAGCGATGCCGGCTTTACTGAAGACGAGAGAACCACACTGGTTAACATGCCACACTGCAGTGATTTTTTAAGCCCAATCGTTTACACCATTCCATTACAACTCCTTTCTTACCATGTGGCAGTGATTAAGGGGACAGATGTTGATCAGCCCAGAAACCTCGCCAAATCAGTAACAGTAGAATAACCAGAGAAATGAAACGTTCGGTCAAAATAAGCCTTGTTCTATTTACTCTGCTTTTTTTGGCCGCCATATCACTTGCTGTCGTGGCAAGGAATCAGGCGCTTGATCTGGTTTATTTCCCCCTGGAATTACGTAAAACAATAAGTCAAACACCTGCTGATCTGGGCCTGCAGTATCAGGATATTGAACTGAGATCCGTTGACGGCAATTTACTTCATGCCTGGCAAATTCCTTCACAAAATGGCGTATGTATCATTCTTCAGCATGGATTTAAATCTGACAGAACAGAGCTGCTTGAAGAAGCTGCCATACTGGCAAAACATGGTTATGGCGCCTTACTGACCAGCGTCAGGTCGCACGATCTAAGTGAAGGTGAACTTATTGCATTTGGGATAAATGAAATGCCTGATCTGGATGCCTGGGTCAAGTTCCTGCAGGCACAGGATGATATTGAATCGATAGGTATGTTGGGAAATTCGCTGGGCGGCTCATTGGTAATTCAGTATGCTGCACAACACGACAGTGTAAAAGCCGTAGTAGCTCATAGCGCCTTTTCTTCAATGCGTGACACTATCAATACCAGCGTTCGTTATTTTACCGATTTGCCTGCATTCCCTTTTGCTTCAATGATTGGCTTTTGGGCAGAACAGGAAATTGCCGGGGATATTGATGATATCGATGCTAAAAAATGGATAGCGGATATCAGCCCGCGACCAGTGCTGATATTACATAGCCTGTCAGATATTGCCATTTCGTCACAAAGTGGGAGGTTGTTATATGATGCAGCGACAAACCCAAAAGAATTGTGGCAGGTCGATGGCGTTGATCATGCCAGTTTTGATACGCAAATGGCAGAAGAGTTTGAACGCAGGGTCGTGGGTTTTTTTAATCAGCATTTACTGACTGACTGATGGCTATCGGTTTTTTTTGTGTTTAGCTGTCCGTAAGGATCTCAGGCTGATATTTAACTGCCTTAAATGGTCTTTTAATTCATCACTTCGATATTGTGCAACCCCCATTGCCAGGACATCGATGACAACCAGATGAGCAATGCGAGAAGATACTGGTGTAAATTCCAGGTGATTCTCCTCCATGTTTATGTGGATTGGGTAATCGCAAAGGTCTGATAAATCAGTATGCTCCGGCGCAAGCCCTATGACAGTAGCACCCGCCTCTTTTGCCAATTTAACACTCTGAATCAGGGCTTTGGTTCGCCCCGATTGTGAAATGGCGACAATGACATCAGTCGGCGTTAATGAAATGGCTGACATGTGCTGGATATGAGGATCGGTATAAGCTGCTGCAGAGACTTGCAGACGAAAAAATTTATGCTGGGCATCAATTGCTACCGAACCCGAAGCACCAAACCCATAAAATTCAACACGCTCAGCACGGCTTAAAGCATCTATTGCATTTTCCAGTGCGCGGGCATCAATTTCGTCCCTTACATTGATCAGTGAACCAATGGTGGCATCAAAGACCTTTTTATTGACATCGGCTATGGAATCTTCAGGACTCACCTGAAACTGGCTGAAAATACCACTACTGCCAATATGTTGTGCCAGTTCCAGTTTGAAGGCCTGGAAGCCGTCAAACCCCAAAGCCCGGCAAAAACGAATAACAGTCGGCTCACTGACCTCAGCATCATTTGCCAAATCGATGATGCGCATGTTAATTACGCGGGCAGGGTCAGCAA
>JAYPJO010000002.1:24622-27913 GCA_038128465.1 Gammaproteobacteria bacterium | reverse complement strand
GGGCGAGCTTCAGGGTTGAACGAATGTCAGGAAAATACTACTGAATGATCAGGCAGGCAAGTCAGAACAAAGTGCAATAGCAAGCGCAGAGAAATTTGCGATGTTTTTTACAGCCGAATAGCTCCGCTAGCCCTTACTATTTCTCCTGAAACAATTAATGCCCGAAAGGGCAATTCAAGCGTTAAGCGATTTAGTCAGCGCTAGCCGGCTGTACGTTTTCTGCTTGAGGGCCTTTTTGACCCTGGGTCACAGTCATTGTGACCTTTTGTCCTTCATATAGGGTACGACGACCTTCACCTGCGATGGCGCTATAGTGTACGAAGACATCTTTGCCGCCAGCCTGCTCAATAAAGCCAAAACCTTTTTCATCATTGAACCACTTGACGGTACCTTCTACTTGCTCTGACATATTTCTCTATTACTCTCTTGGCGTTACCAAATAATTGGCATTTTATCGAGTTAAAACAAAGCTCTTGTCTTAACGGTTTGATTTAATGATGAGCCAGCACCAGCTTTCACAAGCATGTACCCAGATCAGCATTATAGCTATATTAACCGGTTTTTAATTAAAGGCTGATAAAGCTGCGCCTGATAGTAACAAGTTTTAAATAAAAATGCATACGAGCCGTCGCCAGCAAAGGAAAAAATAAACGCCTTTCCAGGTCAACGCCTGCGGCAGTCTTTGCTAGAATATGCTGCGATGGATATCTCCCATATATTAAACCCCCTCAATGACAAGCAGCGCCAGGCTGTAACAGAAGAAGCAGATAGTCTGCTAGTACTTGCTGGAGCTGGCAGTGGTAAAACAAGGGTGCTGGTGCATCGGATTGCATGGTTGATTGCTACTGAAGGTCTTTCACCACACAGCATTATGGCGGTTACATTTACCAATAAAGCGGCCAATGAAATGCGCCTGCGCATTGAGGAATTATTGCAACGCCCTGTTGGTGGAATGTGGGTGGGCACCTTTCATGGTCTGGCACACAGACTCTTGAGAGCCCACTGGCAGGAAGCAGGATTAGCAGAAAAATTTCAGATTCTGGATGCCGACGACCAGCTTCGTTTGATTAAGCGTCTGCACAGAGACCTTGAAATAGATGAAAACAAATGGCCGGCAAAACAGTGCCAGTGGTTTATTAATGAGCAAAAAGATGAGGGCTTAAGAGCAGCCAGCATTGAAACCTACGATGATGAATTTACCACTGTTATGGCGAACGTATATGCAGCATACGAGCAGGCTTGTGACCGTGGCGGCATGGTTGATTTTGGAGAGCTGTTGCTCAGGTCGCATGAGCTATGGCTGAATTCGCCTGCTTTATTGGCGCATTATCAAAAACGCTTTCAGCACATTCTGGTTGATGAATTTCAGGATACCAACGCCATTCAGTATGCCTGGTTAAGGGTGCTTGCAAGGAAAAGCGCCCAGGTCACGGCGGTCGGCGATGATGATCAGTCAATCTATGGCTGGCGTGGTGCGCGTATAGAAAATATCCAGCAGTTTTCACAAGATTTTACAGGCACAGAAACTGTCAGGCTGGAACAAAACTATCGATCCAGCGCCAATATTCTGAAAGCTGCAAATATGATCATAGCCAATAATCAGAGCAGGTTAGGTAAAGAGCTTTGGACCGAGGACGTTGAAGGCGAAGCGATATCCCTTTATTCAGGATATAACGAGCAAGATGAGGCGCGTTTTGTTTGTAGTCAGATACAGACATGGATAAGCGGAGGCAACAGGGCAAGTGAAGCAGCTATTCTCTATCGTTCCAATGCACAGTCGCGAGAACTGGAAGAAGCCCTGCTGCGGGTCAACATGCCTTACCGTATTTATGGAGGTTTTCGATTTTATGAACGCCTGGAAATCCGTAACGCTATGGCGTATCTACGGCTGATAGCAAATCGCAATGATGATGCAGCCATGGAGAGGGTGATTAATACCCCGGTCAGAGGTATAGGTAATAAAACGCTGGAAAGTTTGCGCTCATTGGCAAGAACCGAGGGCTTATCGCTTTGGCAATCTGCATTGAAGTCCATTAATGAAGGGCTGCTGCCCCCTAGAGCGACACAGAGTATAACGGGCTTCCTGAACCTGATAAATGAACTGGAGGGCTATGCCGAAGGCAAGGATTTGCATGAGTTATGTGATGAAACCATAAAGCGTAGCGGTTTGATTCAGCACCATGCCAAGGAAGGCGGTGAAAAAGGCAAGATCAGGAAAGAAAACCTGGAAGAGCTGGTCAATGCCGCCAGAGCCTTTACCCTTGAAGAGCTGGCTGATGATGAGGATGGTTCAATCATAGCGGTATTGGCGGCATTTATTGATAAAGTGGCGCTGGATGCGGGCGACACGCAGGCAGGCGCAGGTGAAGATGCTGTGCAGCTAATGACCCTGCATTCTGCTAAAGGGCTTGAGTTCCCGCTGGTTTTCATTACCGGAATGGAAGAGGGCCTGTTTCCACATAAAATGTCACTGGATGCACAATCCGGTCTGGAAGAAGAACGCCGTCTTTGTTATGTGGGCATAACCAGAGCAGAGCAGAAGCTGACCTTGAGTTATGCCGAATCCAGACGCCTGCATGGTGAAGAAACTCTGACCAGGCCTTCCCGCTTTCTGGCTGAATTGCCACAGGAATTGCTGGAAGAAGTAAGACTGCACGGACGTATCACGCGCAGCACGTATTTTCAGGACTATGCTAAAAACAAGGATATTTCGAATGAGCATGGTACTATTCCGGCTGCAGCTGGCAAAGTCGGCACTGACGGAGGTACCAATCAGCCAATCAGCCTGGGACAACGCGTCAAGCACCCTAAATTTGGTGAGGGCATTGTATTGAACTATGAAGGGAAAGGGAAAAATGCCAGAGTGCAGATAAATTTTGATGAGGTTGGCGGGAAATGGCTGGTAATGTCTTATGCGCGGCTGGAGGCTATTTAAATGAGGCTGGATCAATCTGGACAATAACAAAGAATTCTAAAACGGAGCTATTGAAGATAATGATTGGCAAATTAAACATACTTAAAACTTCACTGATTTTAATCAGCGCATTGCTGATTGCCTGTGGCGGCAGCTCGGAGACCTCATCAGTTGCAACTGGCGAAACAGCACAGGTTCAGCAAAGCTATGAATGGAAGCTGGTAACGACTTGGCCAAAAAATTTCCCCGGGCTTGGCGAAGTTTCTGAAAATTTCGCAGATATTGTCGAAGAAATGTCCAACGGACGAATGCGCATTCGTGTCTATGGCGCAGGCGAAATTGTACCGGCGCTTGAAGTCTTTGATGCAGTCAGTGCA
>JAYPJO010000002.1:0-24612 GCA_038128465.1 Gammaproteobacteria bacterium | reverse complement strand
ATAGGCCACAGTGCCGCCTATTACTGGCGGGGGAAAGCGCCAGAAGCTCAGTTTTTTGGTGCAGTACCATTTGGTATGAACGGCGAAGAAATGGAAAGCTGGATTATCTATGGCGGCGGACAGGAGCTGTGGGAAGAAGTGTATGAGCCTTTCAATATTCTGCCCATGCTTGGCGGCAACACAGGCGTGCAAATGGGCGGCTGGTTTAATAAGGAAATTAATAGCGTTGATGATTTTCAGGGGCTAACAATGCGAATTCCCGGACTTGGAGGGGAAGTGATACAAAGAGTTGGCGGCGTGCCGGTTAATCTTGCCGCAGGAGATATTTATACTTCTTTGCAAACCGGAGTGATTGATGCTACTGAGTTTGTAGGGCCCCTGAACGACCTGGCTCTGGGTTTTTATGATGTCGCTGACTACTACTATTATCCGGGATGGCATGAGGCAGGCTCTTTACAGGAGTTTCTCTTCAATAAGGAGATGTTTGAAGCGCTGCCGGGAGACCTGCAGCTCATTATGCGAACAGCTGCTCGTGCAGCGGCTGCCAACATAACCGATGAATTCAGGTTTCAAAATAGCAATGCACTGTCGACGCTGATTGATGAACACGGTGTGGAAATGCGCCAATTTCCGGATGATTTAATCACTGAACTTTATAATGTTTCCCAGGATATTATTAATGAACTGGGCCAAAGCAGTGAGCTGGGGCAACGCATTCTGACTTCCTACCGCAGCTTTGAAGAAAACATTCAGTACTATCAGGATATTTCTGAAGAAGCCTATCTTCGGGTACGTGCTGAACAACGCTAGATAAAGCTCAATACAGCCTGAATTACCAGGACTGCAAATCTGCTATTTTTCAGGAATAGCTCTGGTGCGACCATTGTCGCCGATGGCAACAAAAGTAAAAACGCCTTCAGCGACTTTAGTCCAGTCATGACCTTTAACGACATGGCTGACCCAGGCCTCAACAGAAACCCGTATTGAAGAACGACCAACGCCAATTATCCGGGCATAACAGCCTACTACGGACCCAATACTGATTGGCGATAAAAAACTGATGTTATCTATTGCGACTGTAGCGACTTTGCCTTTGGCAACTTTTGAGCTTGCCAGATGCGCTGCCATATCCATTTGACATGCCAGCCAGCCGCCATGGATTTCACCATCCTGATTAGTATCAGAGGGCAGGGCAATAGTCTGGGTTGCCAGTTCACCTTCAGGATGGGGATTGGGATCCAGATCCAGGTTGTCAGTTTCAGCATTCAATAGTTAGTTCCTAAAGCAAAGAAGGCAGCCATGTTGTCAGTCCTGGCCACATGGCAAGCAAGGCCAGCATCAGGACCTGAATCAGAATAAAAGGGACAACGCCTTTATATATATCTTTTGTTAACACTTCATCAGGTGCAGCGCCTCGTAAATAAAACAGCGCAAAGCCAAAAGGCGGCGTCAAAAAGGATGTCTGTAGATTTACGGCCAGCATAATGCCAAGCCATATGGGGTCAAGACCCATTGCCAGTAAGATAGGCCCAACAATGGGCACCACCATATAAGTAATTTCGATAAAGTCGAGGATAAAGCCGAGCAGAAAAACAACCAGCATCACCAGCGTCACAGCCATCACCACGCCGCCGGGCAAGCTATCGAAAAACTCTTCTACGAGGATATCTCCGGAAAAACCGCGAAAGACCAGAGAAAAAACACCTGCACCTATCAGAATCATATAGACCATGGAACTAACCTTGGCCGTTGATATAGAAACGTCTTTGAATATTTGAAAATTTAACTGGCCTTTGATCAGAGCCAGCAATATAGCTCCCAGGCCGCCCACGCCCGCAGCTTCTGTTGGTGTTGCTGCACCAAAAAGAATGGAGCCGAGCACAGCGACAATCAGGATTAAAGGTGGCAGCAGGCTCTTTAGAACCTTTTCCGTAATACTGCTGTTGGCTTTAATGGCGTCAATATCTTCCTGCCGGGCTGGTGGTGCATAGTCCTGTTTAAAAAAAGCAATTCCTATCATGTATATCGAATATAGCGCCACCAGTAGCAAACCCGGCACTATGGCGCCGGCAAACAGGTCGCCAACGGAAACAGTTTGGGTAGAAAAAGCACCCATATTGATCTGGGCCTGCTGATAGGCAGTGGAAATAACATCGCCAAGTAAAACCAGCGCTATAGAAGGAGGAATAATTTGACCGAGCGTTCCGGTGGCACAAATAGTGCCGGTAGCAAGTGAGGTTTTATAGCCTGCTTTAAGCATAGTTGGCAGCGATAATATGCTCATGGTGACAACGGTTGCCCCAACAATACCCGTGCTTGCAGCTAACAGCATGCCGACCAGGATTACAGAAAGACCCAGGCCCCCACGCATTTGCCCAAAAAGAAGCGCCATACCGCCGAGCAGATCCTCGGCAATCTTGGATTTCTCCAGCATTACGCCCATAAAAACAAACATGGGAACAGCAAATAGGGTGGTGTTGGCGATGACGCTACCATAGATGCGGTTAGGCACTGCAGTTAAAAAAGACGTATCAAATGTGCCAGTAATGACGCCAATGCCGGCAAATATAATTGAAGTACCGGCCAGTGAAAAAGCGACAGGATAGCCTGCGACAAGAACCAGGCAAATACAGATAAATAACAAAAACGGCATAATTTCCATCATAAAGCGTTGCTTTCCTGTTCTTCGTAGGAAAGATCGGTAGAGTCACCTGCAAACAGGAAGCTGAAATTTCTGAGGATTTCAGCCATGCCCTGCAACAGCAGCAACAGGCACATTATTAATATGATCGTCTTCAGCATATAGACGAAGGGCAGGCCATTAGCCTCCGGAGAACCTTCACGAATGTCCCATGAGGATATGACATAATCCCAACAGTAAAAAAGAATGAAAAGGGTCACGGGCAACAATAAAAATAAGGACCCCAGAAAATTTACCCAGGCCTTGTAACGAATTGAAGAAGGGCCGTAGATTACGTCCACCCGGACATGGCCGTTGTGTTTCAGCGTATAACCAACTGTTCCAAATACCAGGATGGCATTGATATAGAGCACTGATTCCTGCACAGCTATTGATCCGGTATTGAATACGTAGCGACTGATGACGACATAGCAGGTGACTAGGACTGTTAAAATGGCAAAATAGGCAGCAAATTTGCCCACTATCTCTGAAAAGTTGTCCAGCAGTTTGGTAATGGCGTGGATTTTATTCATTTCTTGTCCGCAATCCGTCGTTATCCGGCAAATTATCTCATCAAACACTGGCCCAAGGCTTGTTTATGCCAGACAGTAAAAAATCAGGAGAATATCACAAATTAATTTTTCAGATGCAGCTAAATAAGCAGCAGGCGGATGCTTAACCAGCTTAACAATGTGCAAACAAAAACAAAAATTAAAGCCAGACAGGCAAACAAAAAGCGCTTAAGCCGTTTAAACCAGGCTTGTAGAAATGATTCTCCATCTAAAAAAGGGGAAGGTAACTGCTGAAATAGTTCAGTGCTGGCCAGTAACAGCATGCCCCATAATGAAACAACAATTGCCGGTTCAAGCACCCTAAGAGAAAAGGCGCTCTGCACCACCAGAGAATATGCAGTGAGTAGCAGGGCAAGAAAGGTCAGGATAAGCAAGGCAATGCGAATAGGTCTGAGCAGCTTCGCCATACCATGAAGCACTAAAATTATTTTTTTCAAAGACGCTGCCTGCTTGTTGATGCAGTTGCTGCTTCAATAGCTGTAGCCAGCTCAGCCGGCTCCACTTCTGCGCCTTCCATATCTGCATTCCAGTTGAGCCCAACCATGGCGCTGTCTTCATGCATCCCAGGCAACCAGTCCATTAAAAATGCATCCAGCGCAATGGCTTCTGGCTTGTAATCTGACCAGCTGCCGGTACAGAGCAGCCTGGCTTTATCAACGCTGCTAAAAAACGGCATAACGTCTGTTTCTTCAAACTCTATTGATGAGCATAAAGCCCAGCCGTCACCAGCTTTTAATCCCCAGACCTCTGTGCTAGCAGAAACCAGCGCGGCAAAATCAGACAAGACCGCCTGCTCATCAAGCGTTTCCACGAAAATTTAAACGTGCACTGTCAGCAAGTCGCAATTGACACCATGGGCAACACCCGTGGACGTTGAACCAAATAACAGCTCCCAGCCATGGCGACCATGATTCCCCATAATGATCAAATCCGCATTTATTTCATTTGCCAGTTCTTTTATTTCTCTGGCAGGCTGACCTAGCAGCGTATGCATACGCTCAGCTGGTAAATCAATTTTGTTGCCCATTTCTGCCAGCGACTGTTTTGCCTGTTCAGTCGCTTCCTGATGCAGGCCTTCAACATCAATACTGGATATTTCAATGGCATATCCGACAGCAATGGGCTCAATCACATGAACCAGGTTTAAAGTAGCGCCATAGGCTTTTGCAATGTTTTGAGCTTTTTCAAGAATGAGGGCAGAATCCTGAGAAAGATCGACGGCAACAAGAATGTTTTTATAAAGATCCATTCCAAGCTCCTTTAGCTTAAAGCAATTAATTTAGAATAAGTGTAGTTATTACACAACGCTACTACAAGTGAGCTTTTGATGCAGGTCAACCATGGCATCTGGTAACATTGAAGCTTTTTTGAGGGCAGCACTTGAAAAAGGAACAACGGGCAGTTTTACAATTGCTTGCTGGCGAAGACGGTCATGGCCAGCAGGTGTTGGAAAAAGTTCATGTCTTTGTGCTTGAGCAAGCTGACCACTACGAAGTGATGCAAACGCCATTGCTTATTCGTGGTCTGGCCAAAGGCGATATTATCGAAGTGAATAGTCAGCTGGACAAAGCATTTAAGCTTGTAAAACACAGCGGTAATCTGGCGGTTCGGGTGTTTAGAAAAACGGAAATCGAAGCAGGGCGGCAGTCTTGATATAAATACTGAGCGGGCTCTGAGTTACGCCATACATGTTAATCTGGGTTTTGCTGCCATAGAGTCTTTGTTTGATAATGCCATGGCGGTTTATCCAGATTCAGTCTGGTATTATGGCAATGTTTATGACCCCGTTGACGGCGTGACGCCATTGAACTGGTGGAACAGTTTTATAAACCAGATCTGACAGCTAACCAGAGGCTCTTTAAAAATCAGCAAGGTATTTTCAGGTAATAAATAAACTATGCTTATAGTCATATCTCCCGCAAAAACACTGGATTACGAAAGCCCCCTGCCCAGCAGGAAATATTCACAACCGCAATTTCTGAAAGAATCAGCCAGGCTTGTAAGCGTGTTAAAAAAAATGGCACCAGACGATATTCAGGAGCTGATGCATATCAGCGCCAAGCTCGCTGAACTGAATATCTCCCGTTATTTAAACTGGGAGCAACCTTTTTCACCAAGCAATGCCCGTCCGGCCATATTTGCTTTCAAGGGCGATGTCTATACCGGGCTAGAGGCTCAGCAATTCGATGCGAGCGACCTGGATTTTGCGCAAAAACACTTGCGGATTTTATCCGGCCTTTATGGCGTATTACGACCACTGGATTTGATACAACCATATCGTCTGGAAATGGGGACGAGTTTAAAAAACAGCCGCGGAGAATCGCTTTATGATTACTGGGGAGAGCAATTAGGCCTAGCAATTACCGATGCTTTAAAACAACAAAAAGATGATCTTTTAATCAACCTGGCTTCTAATGAGTATTTCAAAGCGATCAAAGGTAAAACGGCAAATGCCCGGATCATAACACCTGTGTTTAAAGACTATAAAAATGGCCAATATAAGGTGCTCAGTTTTTTTGCCAAAAAAGCCAGGGGCCTGATGAGCGCCTATATTATTAAAAACCGCATTAAGGATATTGAAGAGCTATGCCGGTTCAGGGCAGAGGGCTATCGCTTTAGCAAGCAAGAGTCTAATCCTGGCGAACTAGTTTTTTTACGTAAACAGGATTAAAGGCTTGCATAGAACCGCATAGAACCGCATAGACCCACTGAGGCCGACGATGATGCCATTTTAGAGAACCATTAAAGTCCCAGGTGACTGAGCACTTCAATTATTTCGTGGGTGATACGCGCAGCCTTTGGGTGCTTCTCTTCCACTTCATGAAGCAATTCTTCTGCAGCATCTTTTATATCGCCATTAGCCGGTTTAGGCCCCTCCCAGCTATCCAGCTGAGATTGCAGTTGTGCCAGTAGCAATTCCTGCTGTGGGCTGCTGTCTTCGCCGGAAATTCTTTCATGCAGCTCGCTTATAAGACCTCTAATTTTTTCTTTTGGCACGCTTAATCTCCTAAAAATATATCTCAAGCTTATTCTGCTTAAAGTCAGCTCGCAAGCCGTATGATTGAGCTTGATCAAGGCGATTTAATGATTATTGGATTTTTTATAGGGCAGATATTTTTGAGCCACCTGCTGATAATGAGCGATGTGGTTTTTTTCCTCAGCTATAAACCTGTCGATGGCATTACTGAATTCCGGGTGAGATATCCAATGATTGGAGTAGGTCAGTACAGGCTCAAAGCCGCGCTGAATTTTGTGCTCACCCTGTGCCCCGGAGTCAAACTTTTGCAGACCGTTTTGAATACAATATTCGATACCCTGATAATAGCAGGTTTCAAAATGCAGAAACTGCCATTCCTCATCGCAGCCCCAATAGCGACCATACAGAGCGTGTTGATCTTTAAAGCTTAAGGCCCCAGCAATATAGACATTATTTTTTTTGGCCATAACCAGCAAAATATTTTCTGGCATTAATCGCGAAAGCTCCAGGAAAAAAGACAGGTTTAGATAGGCAGTGCGGCCACGGACCAGATAAGTATTTTGATAAAAACGATAGAAGGCCTGCCATTGTTCAGGGGAAATATCATTGCCCTGCAACCATTCAAACTGAATATCATTCTCCTGGATTTTTTTTCTCTCCTTGTTCAGGTTTTTACGTTTACGTGAAGAAAAACTCTGCAGGAAATTATTAAAGTCGGTGTAGTTATGATTGAACCATTGATATTGGCACGCCTGTCTTTGCATTAAACCCTGGCCGGCAAGTACTTCAGATAGATCCTTGTCAGGGAAAAGGATATGCCAGCTTGATGCCTTCAGTGCTTCTGCCTTTAGCTGTACCTGTAAAATAATTTCGGCGATAATTTTTTGCTGGTCGGCGCCAGAAGCAATACATATTCTTGGCCCAGTAGAAGGTGTGAAGGGAATTGCAGTAACAAATTTTGGAAAATATTCCAGCCCATGCTGATAGTAGGCATCAGCCCATGCCCAGTCGAAAACATACTCCCCCATTGAATTGTTTTTCAGGTAAAGGGGCATAACCGCCAGTAAATTTTCGGCCTGGTCTCGGACGACCACATGCATTGGCTGCCAGCCAGAAGCTGCACTGGCGCTGCCACTTTCTTCAAGAGCATACAAAAAAGCATGCTGTAAAAAAGGGTAGTCTGTTGCAACAGTATTATTCCATTCTGATGGAGAAATATACGCAACGCTGTCTATAAATCTTGTTTGGTATTCCTGGCTCATGTCAGCCGATGGTTTATTGGCAAGCGATAATAGGTTAAGGTGGAGGCGGAAGTCCGGCCTGTGATCATCAGTTTACAAGATTGGGAAACATGAACAAAGACATACAAAAAATAATCTCATCAGCAGAAAAGGTATCTGTTCATGGCGGGCACAGCGGTCAGTTTTGTCAGCATGCCCAGGATGACCTAGAAAGCGTTATCAAAGCCTATATTGAGCAGGGTTTTTCATGGGTCGGCATCACTGAACATATCCCGCCAATCTCTGACAGCATGCGCTACCCTGATGAAATAGAAGCCGGCCTTAGTGCAACAACATTAAAACAGCGTTTTACCAGATATTTTCAGCTTGGCCGCGAGTTACAGCAAAAATACAGGGATCATATAGAGCTTTTTCTGGCCTTTGAGATAGAGACTTATCCAGGTTCCACAGCATATGTGCAGGCGCTTATTGAGCAATATCAGCCTGATTATTTGCTCGGCTCGCTGCACCATGTTAATGGTATCTGCATTGATTTTGATAGGGAGCATTATCAGCAGGCACTTTCAGCTGCAGGAAATCATGTACAACTTTACTGTGATTATTTTGATGAGCAATTAACGATGCTGGAGACCTTTAATCCAGCTGTAGTTGCACACTTTGATTTAATCAGGGTATTTGATCAGAACTATCTGAGCACAATGGCCGATAAAAAAGTCGTTGCCAGAATAGACCGTAACCTAGATTATTTGGCTGAGAATAACGTGATTATGGATTTTAATTTGAGGGGCTTTGATAAAGGTCTTGAGCAGTATCCGTCACTGTCTATTGTAAAAAAGGCAATTGCCAAAGAAATAGCGCTGGTTCCTGGTGATGATTCACATGGCGTTGATTCAGTGGGCAGAAATTATGATCAGGGCATGACGGTATTAGCCAACCTCGGCGCTTCAACACAATGGCAAAAGCCATAGCAAATGAAATGGTAGTTAAACCTATACAGATAATTGCCATCTGCTTAACGAAGCAGAAAATCGATAACTGTAAAGATAAAAATTACAAGCCCTACCTGGTTATTATTCATGAAGGCTTTAAAACATTGATCCGGTTGACGATCCCAGGTCAGTGTGTGCTGGTAAATGAATAGGCCCGCTGCGAGCAAGAGCCCAAACTGAAACCAGTTGCCCAGTTGAAAATAACCGGCACAAAAGGCAAGGGTTATAATCGAGAATGTCTGCAGAAAAGCGATTACATAAATATCCGCTTCGGCAAACAGAATCGCAGTAGACTTAATCCCAACTTTCAGATCATATTCACGATCCACCATGGCATATTGGGTATCAAAGGCAATGGTCCAGAACAGGGTTGCCAGATACAAAAGCCAGGCTTGTGCAGGCAATGCCCCGGTTTGAGCTGTAAAAGCCATCAGACTGCCCCATGAAAATGCCGCCCCCAAAACAACCTGAGGCAAATGAGTATAGCGCTTCATAAAGGGGTAAATTAGGGTAAGCCCCAGGGCACCAAAAGCCAATAATATGGTCAGGGTGTTGGTCAGCAAGACCAGCAAAAAAGAAACGGCGCATAATGATGCACATAGCCACAAAGCTTCCTGCGGCTTTATTTCTTTACTCGCAAGAGGGCGCTCTTTAGTCCTGGCAACATGGCCATCAAAATCACGGTCAGCATAGTCATTGATGCAACAGCCAGCGGCGCGCATCAATATCGTACCAATGGTGAAGATAATCACCAATTTAAATTGAGGCCTGCCGTCTCCGGCAATCCATAGGCTCCAGAGTGTAGGCCATAAAACCAGAAAGTAACCGATCGGCCGGTTCATCCGGGTTAGGTCCCAGTACAGCGGTAATTTGGCACCGATCAGCGGGGATTGCTTTTGTATCCTCTGCCACAGCTTTTGCTGAAAAGCGCTGAATTTTTCCTGAGATTTTTTTAATAAGGCTTGTGCTGACATACGCTCAACTTTTCAATGAGGAGCAATTATAGACAGATGCATTGAATATAAGAAATAGCACTGTTTAAATAGGAGCAAGCCATGAAAAAACTAAAACTACACTGGCAAATTTTAATAGCCATATTGATGGCATTTATTTGCGGACAACTTACCGGTACGGAGTCAGGAATCTTTGGCGTCACTTTTGTGGCCATGTATGACTTCATTGGCACCATGTTCCTGAACGCCCTGCGCATGATAATTGTCCCGTTGATTATGGCATCAATAATCTGCGGAGTAGCCAATATGGGAGGCCGCAGAGACCTTGGCAAACTGGGCGGTATGACACTGGGCTATTATGCGATGACCAGCTTGCTGGCGATTCTGGTTGGCCTGTTTTTTGTGAATTTAATAAGCCCGGGAATCGGCAACGGCGAAGCCGTTGGCGCCAGCTTAAATCTTACCCTGGATGAGGGCGCTGTAGCCAATACAGTAGCCAGTTTTGAAGGGCGGGGCGCAAGAGATGTCGCAGCAATTTTTCTGCGTATGATTCCAACCAATGTCGTTGCTGCAGCCGCCAATGGCCAGATGTTAGGGCTGATTTTTTTCTCCCTGGTTTTCGGTTACTTTATGACCCAGATTCCCAATCGTCAGGGCGAAGTTTTGCTGAATTTCTGGCAGGGAATCTCAGAAACAATGATGCGTATGACCATGTGGATAATGCGCTTTGCGCCATATGGCGTGTTTGGCCTGGTAGCTGAAACAGTAGCCTCAACAGGTTTTGCAGCGTTTCAGCCGATGCTGGTATTTTTTATTACCGTGCTGCTGGCGCTGATGACCCACGTATTGCTTGTTATGCCCCTGTTATTAAAATACCTGGGCGGGGTAAATCCAATAGCTCAGTACAAGGCGATGGCCCCGGCTGTTTTGACGGCGTTTTCTACTGCTTCATCATCTGCCACCCTGCCTTTGACCATGGAGTGCATGGAAAAAAAGGCTGGCGTTTCAGAAAAGACCACAAGCTTTGTCCTGCCGCTGGGCGCGACAGTTAATATGGATGGCACTGCATTGTATGAGTGTGTTGCAGCAATTTTTCTGGCACAGGCCTATGGTCTGGAGCTTAGTTTTGCTACCCAGTTCTCAATTGTCCTCATTGCCTTGTTAACTTCCATTGGCGTTGCCGGCATTCCAGCGGCGAGCCTGGTAGCCATTACTGTTATACTGACCGCCATTGGATTGCCGATAGAGGCTATAGGTTTATTGCTGGTAACCGATCGTATACTGGACATGTTCCGAACAGCGGTAAACATATTCAGCGACTCCTGCGGTGCTGTGATTATTGCCAAACGGCTGGGTGAGCCCGGGATACTGGAGCCTGATGAGTTTGGCACTGCAGCGAATGAATCTGAGGCGCTCTAAACCTTGCCATACTGCTGATTGACCGATAGCCAGCGATTAATCAGGGGGGAGGTAGCAGCCGGTTGCTGACTGCGCAGACGTTCGCCCCAGACTTTTACATCGTCTAGCAAGTTCGCGTCACGGCCAAGGTTGGCAATTTTATGAGACATCAGGCCGGTTTGCCTGGTCCCTAGCACTTCCCCAGGCCCTCGTATTTCCATATCTTTTTGCGCAATAAAAAAACCGTCATTACTTCCGCGCATGATCTCAAGGCGTTGTTTGCTGAGTTCAGACAATGGTTTCTGGTAAAGCAAGAGGCAATGGCTTTGTTCACTACCCCTGCCAACACGGCCACGCAACTGATGTAATTGCGCTAAGCCAAGGCGTTCCGGGTTTTCAATAATCATCAGGGAAGCATTGGGCACATCGACGCCCACTTCAATGACGGTCGTTGCAACCAGAAGCTGCAGCGTCCCTGCTTTAAACTGCTCCATGATCTCTGATTTTTCCCTGGCTTTCATGCGTCCATGAATAAGGCCTACCTGTATGCCCTGAAGCTGCTCCTTTAGCATGGCAAAACTCACTTCGGCAGCCTGACACTGCAGCAGTTCAGATTCTTCAATAAGCGTACATACCCAGTAAGCCTGGCGGCCAGAAGAACAGGCCTCGCGGATTCTTTCTATAATTTGGGGACGACGGTTATCGGCGAGCAATACTGTATTAACAGGGCTTCTGCCAGGAGGCAACTCGTCTATTATGGAACAGTCCAGGTCTGCATAGGCGCTCATCATCAGGGTTCGCGGTATCGGCGTCGCTGTCATGATAAGCTGATGCGGGTTTTCACTCTGGCGCTGGCCCTTTTCACGAAGAGCCAGGCGCTGATGCACCCCGAAGCGGTGCTGTTCATCAATGATTAGTAATCCCAGCCTGTAAAACTCCACTTCATTCTGAAACAAAGCATGGGTACCAACTACAATCTGCGCCTGCCCTGCACTGATAAAACCAAGTGTTTCTGCGCGCTTTTTGCCTTTGACCTTGCTGCTTAAAAAGCTTATCTGTATACCAAGGCTTTCCAGCAAATCATTGAATATAAGGAAATGCTGTTCCGCCAAGATTTCGGTCGGCGCCATAACGGCAACCTGAAAATTGCTGGCAACGGCTTGCAGGGCAGCAAGTATGGAAACAATGGTTTTGCCGGAACCGACATCACCCTGCACCAGCCTCAACATGGGTTTGTTGCCGGCAAGGTCATGACTGACTTCCCTAAATACATTTTGCTGAGCGCGGGTAAGATCGAAAGGGAGCTTAGCGAGCAAAGTCTGAACCAGAGAGGACTCAGGCTCCATTGGCGGAGCCTGTTCCTGCTGGGCACTATCACGCAATCGCCGCAGGCACAGGTAATGCGCCAAAAGCTCTTCAAATGCCAGACGTTGCTGTGCTGGATGCATACCCATCTCAAGTTCTTCACGTGGCGCTTCCCGAGGCGGGTGGTGGATATAAATCAGAGCATCCTTCAGGCTGTTTATACCAAATTTTCGGTTAAGTTCGGCAGGCAAATAATCGGTTAAACCGGCATTTTGATCTAATAACATCAGTGCCTGTTCTATGGTGCTACGAAGGCGGTTTTGTTGCAGGCCTTCTGTGGCAGGATAAACAGGTGTGAGGCTTGTTTCAGTGAGAAAAGTATCCTGCTCATCGACTATCTTATATTCCGGGTGATACAGCTCAATACCGCTGCGACCCCAGCGTACCTCGCCAAAACAGCGTATTCGCCTGCCATCGACAAAACTGCTTTTTTGGGCAGCGCTAAAATGAAAGAAACGTAAATTGGCAACGCCGCTCTGGTCCTGGATTTTGACCAGCAGGCTGCGACGCCGACCAAATACTATTGCGCTACCAACTATTTTGCCCTCAATGACAACATCGGAACCTACCTGCAACCCGGCAATAGCACTGACATGTGTTCTGTCCTGATACCGTTTCGGCAAATGAAAAAGCAAATCAAGCACAACATGAATATTCATGCTGGCAAACTTCTGCTCCAGCGCTGGACCAACACCTTGTAATACCGTTAATGGCATTTGTGCAAGTTGCGATGTTGAAGTGTTTGGCGTGTGACGAGACATGATTTTATTCTAGGAGTTTTTTAAATCGGGCGCTAATTTGTAAAAGCAAATAAGAGCGGAAAATAACACAAATGCTTCATACTTAATCGTGACCCTGTGAAGGACCTACTGTAGAATCTGATGAGGGTTTGTGGGTCAGGTGCACAGTAGGCAATACAAAGGGGCTATGTCCGAACCAGTCAACGCTATTCTAGACAAATTTCATCTGTTCAGAGCCTTTTCACTACCAGAGCTGCTTTTAAAAGGGTTGGCGCTGGAAGGTGAAGCCAAAAGGTGTTGAGCAGGATTATCAGTTACGTTATTTACGCCAGCTAAATTGTCCCGTGGTTCAGGGCTATATTTTCAGTCAGGCTGTGCCAAGCGCAGAGGCAAAAAAGTTTGTTATTGCTACCGAGGAAGCGATCAAGCAGCAGAGAATAAATGCCTGATTAATTTTTCTTGATCCTGCTGACTTTTAACACAGGTTTCAACACACGCACCCTTTTCATTACATTGGCAAGATGGATTCTGTTTCTGACGTTAATTGTCAGATTGACTATGCTGAACTGCGCGTCTCGGTCTTCAGTGCTGATTTTATCAATGTTTGCTTCACATGAGGTTATGGCATTTGCCAGCGTTGCAATCAGGCCGCGCTGATGTTCTATTTCGACTCGCAGTTCAACCGGAAATTCCCCTTCCACGCCCGGATCCCAGCGCAGCGCCAGATATTTTTTGGGGTCATTAAGAATTTCGGCTACATTGTTACAGCTTTCAATATGCACCACCATGCCTTTTCCAGCGCTGATATAACCAACAATATGATCACCCGGAATAGGATGGCAACATTTAGCAAATGACATCACCATGCCTTCTCCGCCATGTATTGCCAGTGCGGCATCATTTTCATCAGCGGCCTGATTATCCAGGCCGTCATTAGGTAACAACCGACGCGCTACGATATAGGCCATGCGGTTTCCAAGCCCAATATCTTCCAACAAATCATCCATCACATCGAAATCAGTTTCTTCCAACAAACCGCCAACTTTGGTTTTGGGGATATTGGAAAGATTGTAGCCAAAGCCGGCGAGTGTTTTATTGAGTAAGCGCCGGCCCAGGGTTATGGCTTCAGAGCGCCGCTGTTTTTTCAAATAATGTCGAATATTGCTGCGTGCTTTGCCTGTAACAACAAAATTCAGCCAGGCTGGGTTTGGATAAACTCCGGAGGCAATAATCTCAACTGTCTGTCCACTCTGCAGGACTTCACTCAGTGGCGCCAGTCGGCGGTTGATACGGCAGGCGACACAGGAGTTGCCAACGTCAGTGTGTACGGCATAAGCAAAATCAACTGCTGTAGATCCTGCCGGTAGTTCCAGGATGGCTCCTTTGGGAGTAAATACATAAATTTCGTCAGGAAATAAATCGGTTTTTACATGTTCGATAAATTCCTGAGAGTCTCCTGCTTGTTTTTGCATCTCCAGCAAATCCTGCACCCATTGTCTGGCCCTGATATGGCTTTGGTTAGGCAGCTCTTCTTCAGATTTATACAGCCAATGGGCGGCAATACCATTGTTGGCCATGGCTTCCATATCTTCTGTTCGGATCTGGATTTCAATCGGGATGGCATGAATACTGAACAAGGTGGTATGCAGCGACTGATAACCATTCACTTTAGGAATAGCAATATAATCCTTAAAGCGTCCCGGTACAGGCTTGTAAAGATTATGTACTGCTCCGAGAATTCGATAGCAGGTATCTACTTCGTCGGTAATGATGCGAAAGGCAAAAACATCCGTTATTTCTCGAAAGGAGATGCGCTTATCACGCATTTTTTTATATATACTGTAAATATGCTTTTCACGCCCCAGCACCCTGCCAGTCAGGCCCTCTCTTTGCAGGCAGGCAGTCAGGGCTGACTCTATTTGTAAAACAATTTCCTTACGGTTACCGGCTATGCTTTTTACGGCGGCTTCAAGACGGCGCGCACGCATCGGGTAGAGTGCTTCAAACCCCCTTTGTTCAAATTCAATACGCATATTATTCATGCCCAGGCGGTTGGCAATCGGCGCGTAAATGTCCAGAGTTTCCCGAGCTATACGTCTTTGTTTTTCGGGTTTTAAAGCTGAAAGTGTGCGCATGTTATGCATACGGTCTGCCAGTTTAACCAAAATGACGCGGATATCCTTGGCCATGGCCAGAGCCATTTTTTGAAAGTTCTCAGCCTGTGCTTCTGCGCGGGTGCTGAATTCGATCCGGTTTAATTTGCTGACACCATCAACAATGTCAGCCACCGAGTTGCCAAACTGGGAGGAAATGGCATCTTTAGTCAGGCCGGTATCCTCAATCACATCATGCAACATGGCGGCAGCGACACTCTGATGGTCCATGTGCATTTCGCGCAATATGCCAGCAACAGCTAGCGGATGTGTTACATAAGGAGAGCCTGAAATACGGAATTGGCCATCATGAGCTTGCTCGGCGTAATAATAGGCACGCCTGACAAGATTTACCTGGTCAGACTCCAGGTATTCCGTCAAACTTTCGGCAAGCGATTCTATGGTGTTAATAAGTGCCTCCACCAGAAGCAGTAGAGGTTGGAGAACGCTCTACTGTTCTTCGTTTTCTCCGTCGATATCAGCAGAGTTGCCTGCTTCTTCAGCTTCTTCAGCAATCAGTTCAGCGCCCATGGCATCCTCAATAGAGATATCGGCTTTTGCTGCAACTGCAGGGTTTCCTTCGGCGGCCCCTTCAGCTCCTTCTGCACCTTCAACTCCTTCACCGCCCAAAGCTGCAGATTGCTCTTCGTCATCTTCCTGAGCAGTATCAATTAAAATTGAAGCGTCCACAAGTTCTTCAGCTATTTCACGTAACGCCAGCACAGTTGGTTTATCGTTGTCTTCTTCCACAAGCGCGTCTTTGCCGCCGGTCTGAATCTGACGGGCGCGTTTACTGGCGACCATAACCAGCTCAAAGCGGTTTTCAACATGTTCCAAGCAATCTTCAACAGTAATTCGAGCCATTTTTTGTCCTATTTAATGTCTTGAGTTTTTTGACCGGTATTCCACATAATGCAGGGGGCGGCAATTATAATGCGTTTGAAAGAATTATGGTAGCAGGCTTTGCAGTAACTGATCTAAAGCGGCTTTGTCCTCGGCAGATGGGAAATATCGACCATTAATGATGTCATGAAGCTTTGCTAGCGCTCTGTCGAAATCTTCATTTACTAGGAGGTAATCAGCCTGTGCATAATGTGATAGTTCATTTACCGCCTCAGCCATGCGTTTTTCGATAACTGATGCATCATCCTGCCCTCGGTTGGTTAATCGTGTTCGCAGTGTTTCTAATGATGGGGGCAGGATAAAAATGCTGACAGACTCGGGCATGATTTTTTTTATCTGAGCTGCCCCCTGCCAGTCGATTTCCAGAATAACATTCCAACCTTGCTGTAGCCGTTTCTGTACCCAGCCTTTTGAGGTGCCATATGAATTGCCAAAGACTTCGGCATATTCCAGAAACTCTTCCTGCTCAACCATCCGGGCAAATTCTGGCGAATCTATGAAATGATAATTAGAACCATTTATTTCGCCGGGACGTTTGGGCCGCGTTGTATGAGAAACGGAGACACATAATTTTTCGCCAACAGCATCAGCGTTTTTTATCATGGCATCAACCAGGGATGTTTTACCAGCACCTGAAGGTGCAGAGATCAAAAAAAGGGAACCTGCAGTCATATAAATAAAAAAGTTACTCGATATTTTGAATCTGCTCGCGCATTTGCTCGATTAATACTTTGAGTTCAACTGCATTAAAGGTTGTCTCTATCACCACAGCTTTTGAGCAAATAGTGTTGGCTTCACGATTCAGCTCCTGCATTAAAAAATCCATTTTTCGCCCAACTGCGCCAGATTGCTTTAATATGCTTTTGACTTCATCGACATGGGCTTGCAAACGATCAGTTTCTTCAGAAATATCTGCTTTTTGTGCCAGCAATACCATCTCCTGTTCAAGCCGGGCCGGTTCTAGCGACTCCGTCATATCAGCAAGGGTTTCCTGCAGTTTGTCATGTTGTCTTTGCAGGATAGCAGGCATGGCTTTTTTGATATCCTCAAGGATGTCGCTGATGTTATCCAGGCGTTGTTCAACAAAGGTTTTTAACTGGGCGCCTTCTTTTTGTCTTTGCTCCTGTAAGTCCTGCAAGCATAATTTCAATAAAGAAAGCAGTATTTTTTCAATGTCTTTATTGTCCTGGCTATTTTCCTGAGTTACACCGGGCCAGCGAAGAATATCGAGAGTTGTAGCCTGGCCAAGTTCTGGCATGAGCCTGCTGATTTCCTGATTTGCTGTATTAATCTGCTGTAGCAGATCCAGATTAAGATGAATGTCATTGGCAGCCAAATTGGGTGTGAATTTTAACTGGGCATCAACTTTGCCACGACTCAGACTATTACGAATTAAATCCCGGCACTGACTTTCATAATTTCGCAGGGATTCGGGCAGTCTTATATTGGCTTCCAGATAACGGTGATTTACAGAACGTATTTCCCAGACCAGGGTGCCCCAGTTTTGTTCGCTTTGTTGCCGGGCGAAGGCGGTCATGCTTTGCGTCATAGTGCCACTCTGTAGCAAAAATCTGGCATGCACTATAGCGGATTTGCCCGACTTAATAAAATTCATTTCAAGTTCTCCGAGCAGGCTTTACAATGACGGTTAAATGAGCAGAGCATGACTTTCCTGACAATGCTATTTCTGAATTGGAAGCATTTTTGGCAGGAAAGCTGTTGTAAAATCCAAATCAATTGGGGCGCTTATGTCTGAACTGAATCGACCCAGCGGAAGAGCCGCTAATGAGCTGCGTGATATACAAATTACCCGTCACTATACCAAGCATGCAGAAGGCTCTGTGTTAGTGGAGTTTGGCGATACAAAAGTATTGTGTACTGCCAGTGTAGAAAGCAGTGTCCCGCGTTTTTTGAAAGGAAAAGGACAGGGCTGGGTTACGGCGGAATATGGCATGCTGCCACGTTCAACCGGTTCGCGCATGGATCGTGAAGCAGCCCGTGGCAAGCAAAGCGGCCGCACACAGGAAATCCAACGCCTGATAGGCCGCGCCTTGCGTGCGGCGGTTGATATGTCGTTACTGGGTGAAAACACGATAAAAATTGATTGTGATGTTATCCAGGCCGATGGTGGAACCCGAACAGCATCCATTACCGGAGCCTGTGTGGCACTGGCAGATGCATTAGTTGTTATGCAGAAACAGGGGATGGTCAAACAGAGCCCTCTCAAACTGATGGTAGCATCAGTGTCTGTTGGAATATGTGGTGGAGTCCCCGTCCTTGACCTGGATTATCTAGAAGACTCAACGGCAGAAACTGATATGAATGTGGTGATGACCAGTGGTGGGGGGTTTATAGAAATACAGGGAACAGGTGAAGATGGCGAATTCAGTACTGAAGAGCTGAGTCAGATGATCACCCTGGCACAAAATGGAATCGTCCAGCTTTTCGCCAGTCAGCAAGCTGCGCTGGAGTTATAAATGAAACATTTTCAGACAAAATTTCTGGATTTCGTTACCAGTGAAAACATATTGAGTTTTGGTGAATTTACGCTTAAATCCGGTCGGGTAAGCCCTTATTTTTTCAATGCCGGCCTGTTTAATTCCGGTGCATCCCTGGCTCAAGTGGGCCGAAGTTATGCTGCCGCGATAGCAGAGGCCAGGCTGGATTTTGATGTTTTGTTCGGCCCGGCCTACAAGGGCATACCGCTGGTGTCATCAACGGCAATAGCATTGAGTCAGGACTTTGGTATTGATAAGCCTTATTGCTTTAACCGTAAGGAGGCCAAGGATCATGGCGAGGGCGGCAACCTGGTGGGAGCTGATCTGGCTGGGAAGGTTCTGATTATTGATGATGTCATTACGGCAGGAACGGCAATCAGGGAAGTGATGGATTTAATAGAAGCATCAGGCGCTGAAGCTCTTGGTGTTGTGGTTGCGCTGGATCGTCAGGAAAAAGGTCAGGGTGAGCTTTCGGCAATTCAGGAAATTGAAACAGACTATGATATTCCGGTATTAAGCATTATTAATCTGCAACAGATAATGGATTACCTACATGAAAGTGAAAACAAGGATATTGTAGAATACCTGGAACCCATGCAAGCTTATCAGGCCAGTTACGGGGTTTAACGCTATGGCGTATAAAACAGATTGGCTTTGAGTAAGAGCCACTGATCTGCCCAGTCCTCAGTAGGCAGACGTTTAAAATCCGTTCGAATATATTGCGATATTTTTCCTTCAGTATAGGCCAGTAACAAGTTAGCACTGGCAGTAATGGTTTGTCGGGTTCTGAGCCCTTCTTTAAGCTCTGCTTCCCGTAACAGTTGTTTTAACTGTGTTTCCAGACGATCATAAATCTGACTGACCTGCAAACGTAAACGCTCTGATTCTCCAGACAGGGCGTCGCCATTGAGCACACGGGTTATACCAGGGTTTTTTTCCGCAAAAGTCAGGGTTAAAAACAGGATTTTTTCACACTGAATCAATACACTGCTTTCTTCTGAGATGATGCGGTTAATGCGGGAAAACAGGGTTGCGTCAATAAAGTTGATCAAACCTTCATACATCCGCGCCTTGCTCGGGAAGTGGCGGTATAGCGCAGCCTCGGAAACACCGACCTTTTCAGCCAGGGTTGCAGTGGTGATACGACCGCCTGGGTTTTCCTGCAGCATCTGCGCCAGTACCTGCAGTATCTGATCACGTCTGGAGAATACATCTTTTGCAGCCATGGTTACTCTCCAGCCTGGGGGCTTGAATCCAGACGATTGCTGATCTGGGTACCAATACCTTTATTGGTAAAAATTTCCAGCAAAACGGCATGAGGAACCCTGCCATCAATAATCTGGGCGCTCCTGACTCCTGAGTTTACGGCATCCAGTGCACAACGAATCTTTGGCAACATGCCGCCATGAATGGTGCCGTCGGCAATCAGCTCATCCACTTCATGAGTGCTCAGACCGGTCAACACATCACCGTTTTTATCCTGTACACCTGCAATGTTGGTTAACAGTACCAGCTTTTCAGCTCCTACCAGTTGCGCCAGCTTGCCAGCAACCAGGTCTGCATTGATGTTATAGGATGAGCCATCTTCACCGGTGCCAATTGGGGCAATTACCGGAATAAAGTTGCTCTGTTTTATAATGTCGATGATTTCCGGGTTGATGCTTTCCACTTCGCCAACATGGCCAATGTCTATGATTTCCGGCTCCTGCATCTCGGGCGTCTGACGTGACATGGTTAATTTTCTTGCGCGGATAAAGTCACCGTCTTTACCTGTCAGACCAATGGCTTTGCCGCCATTTTTATTGAGCAATGAAACAATATCCTTGTTTACCAGGCCACCCAACACCATTTCCACAACATCCATGGTGGCGCTATCAGTGACTCGCATGCCATCGACAAAGTCGGATTTTATATCAAGCTTCTCCAGCAAAGAGCCAATTTGTGGCCCCCCGCCATGCACAACAATCGGGTGCATGCCAACCAGCTTCATCAGCACTATATCGCGCGCGAAACTGTTTTTTAGCGTGTCATCGGTCATAGCATTACCGCCGTATTTCACTACGATGGTTTTGCCGGTAAAGCGCTGAATATAAGGCAGCGCCTCTGTCAATACGCCAGCGATATTATGGGCGGCTTCAAGATCCAGGGTCATAATTGTTCCAGCAATAATAAAAGCGAATGCTTACTTACACATAGTTGGCTGAATTATAAGGAAAATCTGAATCAAAGCCCAGAAACTTCCACGCCACTAGCTGGCTTAAGGGGTGATGAATAAATGAGTTTAGCACTCAGCTAAATAACTGAGAGCTTTCTTCACGTAACAGGTTTTTCTGAACCTTGCCCATGGTATTGCGTGGCAGTTCGGCTTTAACCAGAATTTTCTTGGGCACTTTGTAGGAAGCAAGCTGGTCTTTCAGAGAGGCAATGACCGCTGATTCATCAATTTCCTGTTCAGTGTTTGCAGGTACAACAACGGCAATTACCGCTTCGCCAAAATCCGGGTGAGGAACACCAATAACTGCACTTTCGGTCACGCTTGGGAGCTCATCCATGATCAGTTCAACCTCTTTCGGATAAACGTTGTAGCCGCCAGATATAATCAAATCCTTGTTCCTGCCAACGATGCTGATGCGGCCATCGCTGTCTTCCCTGACCATGTCGCCCGTAATAAAAAAATCATCCTGGAATTCCTGTTTGGTTTTTTCCGGGTTACGCCAGTAACCATTAAAGACATTCGGGCCCTTTACCTGCAAGGTGCCGATTTCGCCGGGAGTTAGCTCCTGGCCATTATCGTCACAAACACGGTATTCAAGTTTGGGCAGGGCATAGCCGACAGTGCCGGGAACCCGTTCCCCATCAAGCGGGTTGGACATAAGCATGCCGGTTTCAGACATGCCATAGCGTTCCAGGATTCGATGGCCGCTTCGCTCGGCAAACTCTCTGAAAGTCTCTTCGAGCAGAGGTGCAGAGCCGGAAACAAACAGTCGCATCTGCTGGCAGCATCCAGGGTTCAGGCCTTCCTGTTGCAGCAAGCGGGTATAGAATGTAGGGACGCCCATCAGTACAGTAGCCTGCGGCAGCAACTGGATGATCTTCTCAGCATCAAAGCGGGATAAAAACAGCATGGGGGTACCACCCAGCAGGGACAGATGCAGGGCAACAAACAGGCCATGAATATGAAAGATCGGCAATGCGTGAATCAGGACATCATCATCCTGCCAGCCCCATATTTCAGAAAGGCTTTCAGCGTTACTCTGTAAATTGCTGTGACTGAGCATGGCGCCCTTGGGCTTGCCGGTTGTACCGGAGGTATAAAGGATGACAGCAATATCATCATGATCAACAGGCGCAATTTCATGTTCGGCAGAACAAGGCTCCAGCTGCTCAAGCAAAGAGCCCTGCCCCGAAGTATTAAGGTCAAGGACATTGGGAATTTTATGCTTTGCAAACAGTTCCGCTAATGACCCTTTCTTATTGCTGTCACAAACAAACAGGGCAGGCTCAGTGTCAGTTATGAAATAATCCAGTTCATCAAGGGTATAGGCAACATTGAGAGGAACATAGATAGCACCAATTCTCATGCAGGCCAGGTACAAAGCGACACCAAGGGGAGTTTTAGGTGTTTGCACCAGAACCCGACTGCCCTGGGTGACATCCAAAGCAGTTAGCAGGTTTGCAATCTTTGCAGAGAGCTTTTCAAGTTCTGCATAGCTGAGTTCTGGAAAATCAGGGCCGCTGATACAGGGAGAGACCCCGGCTTTTTGAATCCCTTGCTGTAAAGCTAAAAAAAAGTTGGCGTTTTCTGGCATAGTTACAGGGTAATTGATAGTTGTGGCAAAATTCTGGAAATTTCGGCGTTAAACAAAGTTTTAATTTTCACGAGGTTTTCTTCGCAGTCTGCCTCAAATCGCAACATTAAATTGGGTGTAGTGTTTGAGGCCCGGATCAGGCCCCAGCCGTAATCCAGAGAAATACGCAGCCCATCAAGTTCGTTTACTGTTGCTCCGTCAATGTTAAAACTTCTGGCGAGCTTTTTCATCAATGAAAATTTTTCCTGTTCAGGTACAGGTATAAAGATTTCAGGCGTAGTTGCACTGCCTGGCAGATCATCAATAATTTCATCAGCAGACAGCTGGTTTTTATCCATAATCTCTAGGAAACGAATGGCGCTGTATATCCCATCATCAAAGCCAAACCAACGATGTTTGAAAAAGATATGTGCTGAATATTCTCCACCGAGGATAGCCTCTGCTTCATACATGGCTTTTTTTACATAGGAGTGTCCACTTTTGCACATCAAGGCTTTGCCATTGAGGCTTTCGATAAGCGTATGTAAATGATGACTGCTTTTTACATCGTAGACTACCGTAGCGTTTTCATTTTCCGGCAGGATGTCTTTAACAAAAGCCATCATTAATTTGTCAGCGTCTATTATCCTGCCGCTACTGCTTAGCAGCACAACGCGATCGCCGTCACCATCAAAAGCAATGCCCAGATCTGCATGGTCGTCCTGTACCTGTTGAATAATATCTTTCAGGTTTGTGGTATCCGTTGGATCAGGATGGTGATTGGGAAAGGAGCCATCCAGTTCACAATAGAGGGTTTTGGTCTGGCAGTTTAATGCCGAAAAAAGATCAGGCGCTACACATGCCGTAATTGCATTGCCGCAATCAAGAATTACATTCCATTCATTTTCAAGACTTATGTCGTTTAGTATATGTTGCTTATAAGCCGGCTTGATGTCGTATAGCTGCAAGCTACCTTTTCCGTCATGAAGATCATTGGATAATATGCGCTCTTTAAATCTGGCAATCTGGGAGTCACTCAGGCTCTGATGCCTGAAAACAATTTTTACACCATTATAGTTTTTTGGATTGTGGCTGCCGGTGATCATGACGCCGGAATGGGAATCAAGATAATGAGTTGCAAAATAAAGCAGGGGAGTTGGGATCTGACCCAAATCAATCAGATCACAGCCAGTTGCCAGGATGCCGTTTTTCATCTGTTCAGCAAATTCAGGACTGGATAGACGGGCATCAGAGCCAAGCAACAGGCAGCGCTCTGCCTTATCCAGGGCTTCACTGCCGATGGCCTGCCCCAGCAAGTACATAACATCTGCATTCAGGCCTTCACCAACAATACCGCGAATATCGTAGGCCCTAAAAATATCTTCTTGGATAGCGGCTAGGGACATGTTGGCTTAATGCGGCATTAAATCTTTAATGAGTCTAAGCAGTTCTCGAGCGAGTTGCGATTTGCTTGCTGCTGCGAATTCTTTCTTGCCTTCAGGCCAGTATGCACAGATCAGAGCTTCATCCTGATTAAAGGTATCTGTAGCATGGTTGGCAATAATCAGATCGATATTTTTAGATCTTAATTTTGTCATAGCGTTGTGTTCCAGATTCTCGGTTTCTGCCGCAAAACCGACACAAAATGGCCTGGCTTTCTGGCCGGCAATTTCAGTAAGGATATCCGGGTTTTTAACAAGAACCAGCTGCATATCCGCCGAAGATTTTTTTAATTTATTATCGGCTGCCTGTTGCGGACGATAATCGGCTACAGCTGCCACCCCGATAAAAATATCGCAGTTGTTTTCTAAAGCTGCCTGATGCATCTGTTCAGCACTTTCGACCTGGATGAATGTGGCATGTGGGGGCGGTTGCAGATTTACCGGTCCGGAAATCAAAGTTACCCGGGCGCCGGCATCGATAGCGGCCTGTGCCACGGCATAACCCATTTTGCCAGAACTGTGATTGCTGATGAAACGCACGGGATCAATGGCTTCGCGGGTTGGACCTGCAGTAATGGTAACCTTGAGACCGGCCAGGATACCGGTTTCAAACATACCGGCGACCAGTTCAGCCAGTTCAGTAGGCTCCAGCAATCTGCCTGGCCCAATATCCCCGCAAGCTTGCTCGCCCTCGGCCGGACCTAAAATATGCAAGCCCCTTGCTTTAAGGGTATCCAGGTTTTCCTGTGTTCCCGGTTTTGACCACATGGCCTGGTTCATTGCTGGCGCTATAGCTACCGGGGAAGTTGCCGCAAGACAAACTGTTGTGAGCAAATCAGTGGCCTCAGCATGGGCGATATGCGCAATAAATTTTGCACTGCCAGGAGCTACCATGATCAGGTCATCCCAGCGG
>JAYPJO010000001.1:44856-46526 GCA_038128465.1 Gammaproteobacteria bacterium | reverse complement strand
GCATTGCTCTGGGCATGCCCACCGGTAATATCATCCACTGTGAACTGCAACAGGATGGGCAGGTCAGTGTTGATATGGGCGAACCTATTACTGAACCGGCGGCTATACCCTTTATAAGCGATACCGAGGCCTTAAGCTATCCCCTGACCCTGGCAGGAGGAGTCACCATAGACATTACGGCTTTATCTATGGGGAACCCTCATGCTGTATGCATAGTGGATGATATTGATCAAACCCCGGTACTTGAGCTTGGCCCCTTAATTGAACATCATGAACGCTTTCCAGAACGCGTCAATGCCGGCTTTATGGAAATAATAAACCCAGAGCATATTCGTCTGCGTGTTTATGAGCGTGGAGCAGGTGAAACTCTTGCTTGTGGTACTGGTGCCTGTGCAGCAGTGGTAGCCGGGATTATGCAATCCAGATTATCGGAAACAGTGACAGTCGAACTTAAAGGTGGCAAACTCTCAATAACTTGGAAAGGTGCTGGAACCCCGGTACTGATGACCGGACCCGCGACAACAGTTTATGAAGGACAATTGTTTTTATGAAGCCAAATTCGCAGAATTCTCTCGCTGACACTGAGGATTTAAGCCTGGATGATGAGCAGGTTGCAGCCTACCTGCAGGAACATCCCGATTTTTTTGCAGATCACGAAGACTTGCTCCTCAAGCTGCGTATCCCTCATAAAAGTGGCCAGGCCATTTCACTGCTTGAACGACAGGTTTCACTGTTAAGAAGAAGAAATGATGAAACCCAGAATCAGATAAGTAATTTTGTTGAAAATGCCAGAGAGAATGACGAACTTTTTGAAAAAACCCGTACAATTGTCCTGGAAATTATTAATACGGCCTCGCTGGAAGAATTATCCCTGTTAATTCAGGATAAACTTAAACAGGAATTCAATGCTTCCACCAGCAAATTGTTTTTTGCTACTGAACATGACATAAAAGAATCCGACAGCAACCTGTATCTACTGCCACTGAATCAGACCAGTAAGACACTGGGGAAACTGTTTCAGCGCAAACGGGCCTACTGTGGCAGCCTGACGACTGAACAGGCAGAGCTGTTTTTTCCTGAAAAAAACAACATCAGCTCTGTGGCCATTATTCCGATTCATATCCATGATACGGAGACGTTAAAAAACAAATTGCCAGGGGTTCCGCTGCTGGTTGTGGCCAGCAACAAGGATCGCCAATTCAATGCAAATCTGGACACCCTGTTCCTGGATTTTATCGGCGAAATTTTATCAGCTCACATCAAGGGTCTGATGCTGAAATAAGCATCCCGACCTGTAGTTTTTAATCCGGAAAATCAGCCACTACCGGGCATTGCCATTCTGTCCTGGCCGACTGAATCCAGAAATAAATTACTGAACTACTGCCAAGAAATAATCCCAGCACCACACCCACGTCTATGATGCCACGCCAGGGTTGTGGCAGTACCCTTATCAGAAGGACCAATATGACAATGGCACTGGTGAGCAGAATTGAAATCATTTGTCTTTTCCGGGTAGCGTGGATATAACCCATGCAAAGCAGTGGTGCAAAAATTAAGTGTGAAATGTTATTTGAATTACTGTCGTTCAGAAAATACCTGGCCCGGGCGATGACGCGAGGTGCAAAGTTACGATGAAATCCTTTATAACCTTCTGCATACGCCATATACAC
>JAYPJO010000001.1:25885-44846 GCA_038128465.1 Gammaproteobacteria bacterium | reverse complement strand
AAATAAGACTGACCATTGCAATAAGCTAAGAGGTGCATTTAACATTTCGATAATACGGGCGGACAGGCGGACCATTGCAAAAAGCAATATCAATAATACCCCACAAATTCCCCAGTAAAACCCCAGCCTGTTCAATTATATTCTCCTGTACTGCTTCAAGCGCAGGAATTGTAACAAATACCTGCAATTAACACACAGAGCTTAACGCTGAAATGTGGCTGAAATTTGAGCAAGTAACTGAAATATTTTGGCCAGCAATCGTAATTGATCTTCTTCATTATCCTGAAAATGTTCGTTTCCCAGTAATACGCATTGATTATGTAATTGTTTAGCCAGGGCCATATCATTTTCTGAATCATAGAATGCTTCCAGCAAATCCAGTTCTTCACTGTATTTTTTCAATTCGTCGAAATAGTCTTTTTTTTCCTGTGGAGGACTGACCGAAAAATAGGCTAGTAATGATTGCTTCAGCATCAATGTCAATTCCCGGCAGTAAGCCAGTAAAGACCTTTGTGCTTCCAGTAAGGGATTCATGCAGCTCTTATTCCGGTTTTTTCACATAAGGCTACTAATTCAGCACGACCAAAGGGTTTTATTAGAACAGTACTGTCACCAGCCGCACGAGCTTTTGCCTGTTCAATAATATTGCTGAACTCCAGTACAATGATTACTGACAGATATTGAAATTGTTTCTGCGCCCTAATCAGGGCGCAGAACTGAAAACCATTTATTTTGCCCATATTGGCATCGATAAATAACGTTGGCGGTTTATTTTTTACTAAACAGCATAAACCCTTAAATGGGTCATCGCTGATAAGCAGGTGGTAATCGGTTTTGCTCAATAGTTGTTTAACTGTTTCCAGCACTAAAGGATTATCGTCAATATAGAGTAGTCGTCTGGATTGTGCTTCGAATTGGGTTGTTACATTGTGTTTGCATTCACTGGTTTTCATCGCGTACTCCATGCAGGCCTACCTCATCCTGAGAACAAAAAGCTGTTTTGATTTCTGCTATCACTTTACATAGCAGGCATTTGTACTTTCATCCAGCATTTATGCTGAATTGATCCGTTTATTCACAACAACTATAGGCAGTAGAGACTCCGTTAGAATTTCTTTTGTCATTTTTACAATTGAACAGGGGAATGTACTTTTATTCGGAGCACGCGGTAAATACATCCCTGTACGCTCGGCCTCGGCATCCCTGCCTCGGACGGCTCCTCATTAAAGTACATTCCGCCTCTTATCATCTTCGGAAATTCAAACAGAGCCACTTCACTGTAGACTGGTAAGTACCCGATTTATCAGGCTCTTTGCTATAATCCGGTGACTTTATTTTTCGGATATCCTTATGTCAGTCAAGTTAGCCGTTGTCATGGACCCTATTCAGGGTATAACAGTAAAAAAAGATTCTACATTTGCCATGCTGCTGGCTGCCCAAAAAATGGGCTGGAGTCTTTCCTATATAGAACAGACTGATCTATATCTTGATGACGGTCTCGCAATGGCTGCTGCCAGAAAGCTCAGCGTGGTGGATGATATGCAGGACTGGTTTACTCTGAGCGAACCGGTTCGACAAGCGCTGTCTGATTTTGATGTCATCCTGATGCGAAAAGATCCACCCTTTGATAATGAATATATATACAGCACCTACATCCTTGAAGCCGCTGAGCGACAAGGTGTGCTAATTGTCAACAAACCGCAAAGCCTGCGGGACTGCAACGAGAAAGTTTTTGCCACACAGTTTCCGCACTGCTGTACACCAGTACTGGTAGCCAGCAGTCCATCTTTATTGAGGGAGTTTTACGCACAACATGAAGATGTGATTTTCAAACCTCTGGACGGCATGGGAGGTTCTTCAATATTCAGGATTAAACCCGGCGACCCCAACCTGAGTGTCATCATTGAAACCCTGACCGGCCATGGCAGACATCAGATCATGGCACAAAAATTCATACCTGAAATTTCAGCAGGTGATAAACGTATCCTGATGATCGATGGCAAACCGGTTGATTATGCTCTGGCACGAATACCTGCTCAGAACGAGACCCGTGGCAACCTGGCTGCAGGCGGCAGCTCCAAAGGCATACCATTGTCTGACCGTGATCGCTGGATATGTGATCAGGTTGGCCCTACACTTGTTGAAAAAGGATTAATCTTTGTTGGTCTGGATGTAATTGGTGACTATCTGACTGAAATTAATGTCACCAGCCCAACCTGTATACGTGAACTGGATGCTGCCTTTGATCTGGATATTGGTGGCTCCCTGATGGAGTGTATTGCTGCAAAACTGGAGAATTAATTGGCTATCTCTGCAGAAATAGATCCAATTGAACTGGCTAATCAATCTCTGGCCAACGAACGTTTCGGCTTTACCCTTTTCATGTCACTGTGTGTCCATGCTGTTTTGATATTGGGTGTGGGGTTCACTTTTTACGAGCAACTAAATTCTCCAACCAGTCTGGATGTGACACTGGCTCAGTATGAAAGTAACGAGGCTCCTGAAAGTCCGGATTTTCTAGCACAAGCTAATCAGGAAGGCAGCGGCTCGGAAGAAGAACTGGCCCGTCCCAGTTCGCCCTTTGAATCACGTTTCAATGCTGATGTCATTCAGGAAGTTGCTGCCCTGGAAACTGAATCTGTACTGAGTAACCAGGAGCGCGAAATATTAACCAGCAGTGCTTCAAACACACTGATTAACACCGAAAACGAAATCCTAGAAACCCCTGAGAATCAGGATTTTCAGGGAACTTCACAAAGCTCCCTGGAACAAACCCTGGCCAGCTTACAGGCACAACTTGATATTCATCGCGAGGCCTATGCGCAGAGACCTCGCAGATATACAATTTCCTCAGCATCTACCCAGCAGGCCCGGGATGCTCTTTATCTGGATGGCTGGCGCCGAAAAATAGAAGCCGTAGGTAATTTTAACTATCCCCAGCAAGCCAGCGCTGAAGGTATTTATGGTCAGTTAAGATTAATGGTCGCCTTGTTTCCGGATGGTCGTGTCAGTGAAATCAGAATTCTAAGCTCCTCGGGTTATTCAATCCTTGATGATGCCGCCATAAGAATTGTGCAGCTGGCTGCACCATTTGATCCCTTCCCGCCAGAAATGCGCGAAGATATAGATATTCTGGAGATAGTCCGTACCTGGCAGTTTCATCAAAGCAACACCTTTACCAGTAATTAATTATTTTTTGTCATGGAACAGCAGACTACATATAACAGCAATAGCTTAAACGATCAGTTTTTGATTGCTATGCCGCAATTGGAGGACTCATTCTTTGAAAAGTCTGTGATCTATATGTGGCAGCATTCCGATGAAGGCGCTATAGGCATGGCAGTGAATTTACCGCTACCCATTCAGCTCAGCGAACTGTTTGAACAGCTGAATATAGAAGACTGTCGACCAGCTGGATCGCCACAAACTGTATTGTGTGGTGGCCCGGTTGAACCCAATAAAGGTTTCATTTTGCATGACTGTAGCCCAGAAACTAATACCTGGGATTCAACACTTAGCCTGGATAATAATCTTTTTATCACAACATCCCGGGACATACTTGAAGATATAGCTGCAGATAAAGGCCCTCAAAACTTCTTTGTTATTCTTGGTTGCTCTGGTTGGGGGCCTGGTCAGCTTGAACAAGAAATTACCGATAATGCCTGGTTTAGTTGCCCGGCTGATAAAAAGCTGATTTTTTCCACTGAGTTTGACAAAAAAGCCAGCCTGGCAGCTGCATCCCTGGGTTTTGATCTGTCACAGTTAAGTTCCGATCAGGGTTCCTGTTAGTTACATGTCATCACAAATAACTGCTTTGGGGTTTGATTACGGCACTAAAAAAATAGGTGTGGCAGTTGGTCAGAGCATAACGCAAACGGCCTCTCCATTAGCTGTACTGCCGGCACGGGATGGCATCCCTGACTGGGACACCATCACCAGAATGGTAGAGCAATGGCAGCCGGATGCCTTCATTGTGGGCATGCCTTTTAACATGGATGGCAGTGAAAATCAGATGACCATGAAGGCACAGAAGTTTTTACAGCGACTCAGTGGGCGTTTCAATATCCCCTGTTACAGCATGGATGAGCGCCTCAGCAGCAAAGAGGCGAAAGACATCAAAAAAAATATGGCCGTGGCGCATGGCAAAAACCGCACAGGAAAGACCAATATCGATTCAATAGCTGCCCAGCTCATTCTGGAAAACTGGTTTGCAAATAATTCAGCTACGCAGGATTAAACTGATTCTCCAATAATACAACCTATCCAGAAAACCCTTTACTGTGTTTGAAATTAAAGCGTGTTAGTTAAATACTGTCGCCGGCTTTGGCTTTTGCACGAGCTTCATTGCGATCAACCAAACCTTTAGCAACCAGCTCTTTCAGGCATTGATCCAAGGTCTGCATACCAACCTGGGCGCCAGTCTGGATAGCTGAATACATTTGTGCAATTTTATCTTCACGAATCAGGTTTCTGATTGCTGATGTACCAATCATGATCTCATGCGCAGCAACCCTGCCACCACCAACCTTTTTCAACAGGGTTTGAGAAATAACCGCCTGCAGCGACTCAGATAACATTGAACGTACCATATCTTTCTCCGCTGCCGGGAATACGTCAACAATACGGTCAATCGTTTTCGCTGCCGAGGTTGTATGCAAAGTACCAAACACCAGGTGTCCCGTTTCGGCCGCAGTCAATGCCAGGCGAATCGTTTCAAGGTCACGCAACTCACCAACCAGAATGATATCCGGATCCTCACGCAAAGCTGAGCGCAGGGCTTCATTAAAACCATGGGTATCACGATGAACTTCACGCTGGTTGATCAGTGATTTTTTACTTTGATGAACAAATTCTATCGGATCCTCGATGGTCAGTATATGCTCATAACGGCTATCATTAATGTAGTCAATCATGGCAGCCAGCGTTGTACTTTTACCTGGCCTGTTGGTCCGGTAACCGCAACCAGCCCCCTGGGATTTTCCGAAATTTTTCTGAATACTTCTCCCATCCCGAGCTGTTCCATGGTGAGACCTTCCGACGGAATGGTACGGAATACAGCTGCAGCACCACGATTCTGTACAAATGCATTAACCCTGAACCTGGCCAGACCCGGGATTTCAAAAGAGAAGTCTGACTCCAGAAACTCCTCATAATCCTTGCGCTGCTTGTCATTCATGATGTCATAAATCAGGCCATGTACGGCTTTATGATCCATCTCATCAACGTTAATGCGGCGTATATCACCATCAACCCTGATCAATGGAGGCATACCAGCGGTTATATGCAGGTCGGATGCTCCCTGCTGGACACTGAAATTAAGTAGTTCTTGAATATTCATCGTTGGCTTAACCCCCTATAATCAATTCTTCCTGAAATAGCGCCTGGATAGACAGTACCTTTGAAATCATGAGCACCAGCATACTAGAAAAAATCCGTGATGTTCGCGATCAAATTTCAAACTTTGAAAAAGTTTATCAGCGACCGGAAGGGTCCGTAAACCTGCTTGCGGTCAGTAAAACGCAGCCATTTGAAAAAATCATTGACGCATATTCTTGTGGTCAGCGAGCTTTTGGGGAGAATTATGTTCAGGAAGCGCTGGAAAAAATATCAACCCTGAAAAATTATGATCTGGAATGGCATTTTATAGGCCCCATACAATCAAATAAAACCAAGGCTATCGCCGAAAACTTTGACTGGGTTCATAGTGTAGACCGGCTCAAAATAGCCCGCCGTCTGAGCGAGCAACGACCATCAACATTGCCACCGTTAAAATTAATGTTGCAGGTTAATCTTGATAATGAAGAGAGCAAATCGGGCGTTGCGCTGGCTGAACTGGATGAACTGGCCCATGCAGTTAATGAGCTCGACAACATTGTGTTTGTCGGTTTAATGGCCATACCCGCACCCGGCAAGGATCAGAAGGCACAACGGGAAAGTTTCCGTTTATTAAGCAGCGCCAGAGATAAACTTATAGAACAGGGCTTAAGCAACTGTCAGCAGCTTTCCATGGGTATGAGTGCCGACAAGGAAGCAGCCATTGCGGAAGGCTCGACCATTATACGGATCGGTACTGATATTTTTGGCCCCAGAAAATAACCCTCGAAGAAGTTTTTGATTGTGCAAATTATAGGAACTGCCCAGGTTTGAAATTAACTGGCTGATAAAGCGGCTGGTATTGCCCTGTCACCCTTCGATCTTCCCTTAACTGAAATTCGGTACTGCGGAACTCGTCGCCCTGCTCCTCAGATAGTCCTCGCTTGAATCCGAACTTCAGCAAAGGGAAAAAACATCTCAATGGGATTCCAGGACAATTCCGGCCGCTTCTCATGCAAGGCTGAATTCTCCAAGTGATTTAAAAAGCACAGACATGGTGACGCTACTAAATTATGCATTATGAAGTCTATAAAGACCGTTTCATGTACAATGTCGCGCATGTTTAAACAGGATCAGTCCATAGCCTTTATCGGTGCCGGAAATATGGCAACAGCCCTTATCAGGGGATTAATTGCCAGGGGTTTTCCCTGCGCGGATATCTGGGCGTCTGATCCCGACAGCCAGCAACTGGAAAAACTGAAATCTGAACTGGGTATCAATACAAGTGAGGATAATGCTGTGGCTGTCAGTAATGCTACAGTTGTCGTTCTGGCAGTTAAACCACAATTAATGCATGAGGTTCTTGTCCCCCTGCAGACAACACTGGCTGCCCACAAGGTCTTGTTAATTTCCATTGCGGCAGGCGTTTCCATCAAGACTATGGAATCACTGAGTTCTCCGGATCAGGCTATTGTGCGCTGTATGCCCAACACGCCAGCACTGGTTGAGGCCGGAGCATCTGCCTTATTTGCAAATGCATCTGTCAGTGCTGAACAAAAAAAACAAGCTAAGGACATCCTCTCAGCTGTGGGGCTGGTTTGCTGGCTGCAAAAAGAAAATGACATTGATATCGTTACCGCTTTATCCGGCTCCGGTCCAGCTTATTTTTTCCTGTTTATCGAAGCCTTGCAGGAAGCCGCTGTGAATGAAGGACTATCGCCAGCAATAGCAAATAGCCTGGCCCTGCAAACTGCTTTTGGTGCCACAAAACTGGCTTTGGAAAGTGATGACGATGTGATCGAATTGCGCCGCAAGGTAACTTCATCGGGCGGCACCACGGAAGCGGCCATCGCGCAGTTTGAAAGTGATGATTTCAAAAGTATCGTTAATCGTGCTGTACAGCAGGCAAAAGCCAGATCAGAAGAGCTGGCCCGTTTAGCAGACAGCAAGGAATGAGTGACACATGGGTAGTTCAATAAGCCAATCCATATTACTGGTCATCAATACTATTGGCGGGCTGTATATTTTTGCCGTCCTTATACGGTTTTTATTGCAGATCGCTCGTGCAGATTTTTACAATCCTGTTTCTCAGTCCATTGTTAAACTCACCGCACCCTTGTTAAATCCGCTGCGAAAAATTGTGCCCGGTTATAAAGGTTTTGATTCCTCATCCTTAATACTGGCCTTGCTGCTAAATATTCTTGCGACTATTGCCATGCTCGTTATAGTCGGCGGACTCAGCGTAGTTGACATCGGCACCATCGTTGCCTGGTCTTTTATTGGCATTCTGGCCTTTATATTAAAAATCTATAAATATGGTTTACTGATTTCTATTATTGCCAGCTGGATTGCCCCCTACAGCGGTAACCCGGCTTTATTGCTCATTCACCAGTTACTGGAACCTGTCATGAAAAAAGTGCATAAAGTCATTCCCCCGATGGGTGGCCTGGATTTTTCACCACTTTTCGTTTTCCTGGGTATCCAGGTTGTTGAAACATTACTGGTGCAAGGAGTAGCACAAAGTCTGCAGCTTTATCCGCCAGTCGTTATTGGTATATAGGAACCTCTGATCAATTCCATGATGGCCGAGACACAGACATTTGAGAGCACAGAGCAAGGCGGATTGCGCAGGCAATGGCCGACACCCTTGGCAAGCAAGCCAACACAGCTATGTGCTCTCAAGGCCTTGTCCCGTGAGGGTTTGGCCGTATTGGCGCGTTCACTTCGTTGCAGTTCTCGCCGTATAGCATTAGCATGCGTCCTTCAAACTGCGCCTCGTGTTCATCGCCAATACACCTCAAACTCGGCTCATCAGCGAATTAATCAGAGTTTCCTTAGGTATTTTTAAATCATGCCCGATTCAATTCCCTCCAATTCAGTCGGTATAGTAAAACCGCAACGTATTCATTTCGATGAAGCTTTAACGCTGCGCAGTGGAAAAGTCATCGAAGCATACGACCTGATGATTGAGTGCTACGGCGAACTCAATGCTGAAAAATCAAATGCCATACTCGTGTGCCATGCCTTAAGTGGCGATCATCATGCTGCCGGGTACCATAGTGAAAAAGATGAAAAGCCTGGCTGGTGGGAAACCTGCATTGGGCCGGGAAAAGCTATCGACTCGAATAAATTTTTTATTGTCAGCCTGAATAATCTTGGTGGCTGTGCTGGCAGTACCGGTCCAGGCTCTATTAATCCGGCAACTGGCAAAGCCTATGGACCCGATTTCCCAATTGTTACAGTGCGTGACTGGGTCAACAGCCAGGCGCGTCTGGCAGACCATCTTGGCATAAGTCAGTGGGCAGCCGTCATTGGTGGAAGCCTGGGCGGCATGCAGGTTATACGCTGGGCTATATCCTATCCTGAGCGTTTACGTCATGCCATTGTAATCGCAGCGGCACCCAAGTTATCAGCGCAAAATATTGCGTTTAATGAAGTTGCACGCCAATCAATAACATCAGACCCTGATTTTCATCAGGGTCATTATTATGAACACAATACCTACCCAAAGAAGGGTCTGACACTTGCTCGTATGATAGGCCACATAACCTATCTTTCTGACAGCTCCATGCGTGATAAATTTGGCAAAGACTCTCTGACCGGCGGAAACTTTGGTCGTGATCTCAGAACCGGCAAACTTAATTTTGGTTTTGATGTCGATTTTCAGGTGGAAAGTTATCTGCAGTATAAGGGTGAGAGCTTCTCCAGCAATTTTGATGCGAACAGCTACCTGCTGATAACGAAAACACTGGATTACTTTGACCCGGCTGTTGATTACGATGGTGATTTAAGCAAGGCCTTTCTTAAGGGTGACTGTAAATTTCTTGTGGTATCTTTCAGTTCTGACTGGCGCTTTCCGCCTGAACGTTCACGTGAAATTGTCGATACCCTGCTAAAAGCCAGACGCCAGGTATCCTATCTTGAAATTGAATCCGATGGCGGTCATGATGCCTTTTTGTTGCCAGTGCCTCGCTACATAGAAGGATTGTCTTCCTATCTGTCTGTTGTTGCTAATGAATCGAGCAGTGCCGGGTAAAACTTATGCGTGCTGACCTGACAATTATTAAGAACTGGATTGATCACAATAGCCGGGTACTGGATTTAGGCTGTGGTGATGGTACATTCCTGGCTTTACTTAAACAGGAAAAGCAGATTTTCGACTGCGGTCTGGATCTGGACCCGGAAAATATAAACAAATGCCTGCTTGCGGGAGTTAATGTTATTGAGCAGGACCTGGATAAAGGCCTGGCTAATTTTGCCAACAATAGTTTCGATACCGTATTGCTCACTCAGACCCTGCAGGCGGTACAAAATCCCGATGAACTAGTCGATGAAATGCTGCGTATTGGCAAGAAATGTATTATTACTTTTCCAAATTTTGCCTATTGGCGTTATCGGCTGTATCTGGCATTAAAGGGACGCATGCCAGTATCAAAAAGCATACCCTATGAATGGTATAACACCCCCAATATCCATTTTTGTACGATAAAAGATTTCGATAATTTATGTGCAGCAAAAAAAATCAGGGTATTAAATCGGACGGTTGTTGATGCCAGTTATCAAACTTCAGGGTTGATGAAACTGAATCCAAACTTTTTTGGCATTAATGCTATTTACCATATCGCCAGATAAACAGGATATGAACAGAAAACTTACAAGCATTTCGCTGCTGATTTTATTATGGTGTTGGGGTACTACCGGCCTGGCACAGTCCAGTACCACCCAGGTTATTGGGGATTACACTGTGCACTATATAGCCATTAACAGCAGCTTCATTAGCCCGGAAATTGCCGAGACTTACGGTATAGTGCGTTCTCCCCGAACCGCTTTTCTGAATATTTCAGTCATCAAGAATACTGGAGGTCTGGGAACTGCAGTCAGTGCTGGTCTCAATGGAGAAAAAGCAACCCTGCTGGGACAAAATTCAGCCATCGCTTTTATGGAAATTCGTGAAGGTGAGGCTATCTATTATATTGGCCTGTTTGAATTTTCAAACGCAGAAAACCTGCGCTTTAATGTCGAAGTACAACCTGAAAACATGGGGCCTGTGTATCCAATCTCCTGGACAACGCAGTTATATATAAATTAAAACAACCCGAAGAAATACTCCTATTCACAATGACCCGGATCGTCTTAGCCAGCAATAATCAGGGCAAGCTTATAGAGCTTCAGCAGACTCTGGCAGAATTAAATCTTAATCTGGTATCGCAAAGTGACTTTGATTTTCCGGAAGCCGTAGAAGATGGATTAAGCTTTGTTGAAAATGCCATCATTAAAGCCAGACACGCTGCTCAACATACCGGCTTACCTGCCATTGCGGATGATTCCGGCCTGGAAATAGATGCGATCAATGGTGAGCCCGGGATTTATTCAGCCCGCTATGCCGGCACTACCTTAAGCCGCAAGGAAAATGATGCTGCCAACAATCTGCTGGTTCTGGAGAAACTAAAGAATGTGCCCGAACAGGACAGGTCTGCACGCTTTCAATGTGTTATTGCTTTTTTGCGATCTCCTGATGATCCCATGCCATTGATATGCCAGGGCACCTGGGAAGGCAGCATACTATTCGAGGGAAAAGGCATGAATGGCTTTGGTTATGATTCCATTTTTTATGTGCCGGAGCATGCCTGTGCCTCTGCTGAACTGGCGCCGGAAACAAAAAATTCACTCAGCCATCGATACCAGGCCATACAGGAATTATTGCAGCGCTGGCCCTTATGACTGCCACGCTGATACAAGCCTTGACTCTGCCTCCACTCAGTCTATATATCCACATTCCCTGGTGTATTAAAAAATGCCCTTATTGTGATTTCAATTCTCATGCCGTTACAGATTCCCTGCCAGAACAGGATTACATAAATGCTTTACTGGATGATCTGCAACAGGACCTGCAATATGTGCAGGACAGAAAACTGCAATCCATTTTTATAGGCGGTGGTACCCCCAGTCTGTTCTCTACAGCATCCTTTGCCGAATTGCTGTCTGCAATTAAAAGCAGTATTGCCTTTGAAGATGATATTGAAATCACACTTGAGGCTAATCCGGGCACTTTTGAACAAGAAAAATTTTCTGGCTACAGGGAAAGCGGCATCAACCGCCTGTCTATAGGTGTGCAAAGTTTTCAGGACAACTTTTTGCAACCATTAGGCCGTATCCATTCAGGCAACGAGGCAATGAAAGCAACTGATATTGCCCGGCAAGCTGGTTTTACCAATGTTAATTTGGATCTGATGTTTGGTTTACCCGGGCAAAACACCGAAACAGCACTTAATGATCTGCAACAGGCCATAAGTTGTAATCCAGCTCACATATCCTGGTACCAGCTTACTATTGAACCCAATACCGTTTTTTATAACCAGCCTCCAAAATTGCCTTCAACGCTTTTAATTGAAAACATTCAGAATCAAGGCGTCAGTCTGCTGAAACAGGCGAATTTTTCACGTTATGAAATTTCTGCCTATGGTCAGGCAGAGAAATTTTCCAGACACAATCTGAATTACTGGCAATTTGGCGATTACCTTGGCATCGGAGCCGGCGCCCATGGCAAAATTACTTTACCTTTACAACAGCAGATCATTCGCACACAAAAAAACCGGCAACCCAAAACCTACCTGGATCCAGACGTAAATTATCTGGCTACAACAAATCCCATAGCTGCACAGGATCTGGTGCTTGAATTCATGATGAATGCCCTGCGCCTGAAGGGTGGTGTCACAGAGAGTTTGCTGGAACTGCGCACCGGCATAAGTGCCGCTTCAATTTCGTCAATTCTGGATGATTTAAGAGATAAAAAACTGTTACACCCGACCGCACTTGCCACCACGGCCAGAGGCTATAATCTGTTAAATAACGTGCTACAGGCTTTCATGACGTGAGCGTAACAGCAACATTGCGCCACAGGTACTATAATCCACAATCCAGAGCATTAATTAGATTCATGTCAAACGTTGCGTTAAACAGTGATACTTGTTCACATGGTTTTATACAGGCTTCATGTACTAATTGTAATTTGAAAGGCTTGTGTCTGCCGCTAGCGATGGATGTTAAGGATATTGACCGCCTCAATGACATTATTCAGCGCAGCCGCCCCATTCAGTCAGGAGAACACCTATACCGTTCCGGCGAAGCCTTCACTCCGATTTATGCCGTGCGTTCTGGTTCAATCAAAACCTATTTAATTGATGATGATGGTATTGAGCAAATAACCGGATTTTATTTGCCCGGATAAGTCCTGGGTTTCGATGGTATTGATAATGACAATTATGGCTGTAATGTCATCGCGCTGGAAACCTCAACTGTCTGTGAAATTCCTTTTGCGCGTCTGGAGGAATTATCTTTGCAGATTCCAACTTTGCAAAGACATTTCTTTCAACTCATGAGCCGGCATATTGAGTCCAATCACCAAATGTTGCTCACTCTCAGCAAGAAAAATGCAGAAGGTCGTGTTGCAACACTCTTGCTTAGCCTTTCTCATCGTTACAGCAGACGCAAGCTTTCACCTAATGCCATGCGCCTGCCTATGTCACGTATGGATATCGGCAACTTTCTTGGCCTGACCATTGAAACAGTCAGCCGCACCTTCAGCCGTTTACAGAAAGAAAATATAATCGATGTTGATGGTAGAGAGGTGGTGATTAAAGACCACGAGCGATTAAACGAAATCTGTCATAAAGCACGCTGAATACCTCAAGCACAAAGCAATAACCAGGCAGACTGTTCGGCCTGACCTGGTTCTCTCCAAAAAAAACAGGTCCAATTGCTATTTGTATTTTTGCTTTTATACTGCAAGTCATGATTTGAATTATAAAAAGGACACGCCTGTGCCGCTATGGAAAACTCCCCAGACAGCAGATGAAATCAATGAACGTCTTGCCAACAGAATGGCGGGAAATCTTGGTATTCAATTCACAGAGATTGGTGATGATTTTATCAAGGCCACCATGCCATTGAACGAAAGAACCAGCCAACATATGGGATTTATGCATGGGGGGGCTAATGTGGTGCTGGCAGAGACCATGGCAAATATTGCGTCCATTTTGTGCTGCGAAGAAACCCGGACCGTAGTCGGACTGGATATTAATGCCAATCATATTCGTCCGGGTAAGAGTGCTGTAACAGGTATTGCCAGGCCTATTCATATAGGCCGCGCCACCATGGTCTGGGATGTGAAAATTTTTGATGAAGCAGACAAACTCACCTGTATTTCCCGCTTTACCGGTGCAGTCATAGCTAAAGCAGATCCGAAATTACAACAGTCATGAAAACTCCTCACTTCCAGGGGACATCAGGCTTTCTCAGCTTGTTTAACCATTTATTGAGTCTTGCCACGGTCAGCTCAGCGAACTCTGCACTGGATCAGCCCAACCTGCCTGTCATACATTTGTTGGCTGAGGTATTTGAACAGCTTGGTTTTTCCTGTGAGCTTATTGCGGTTTCTGAAGCTCCCCAAAAAGCTAACTTAATTGCCACCTATGGTTCCGGTCCCGGCGGGTTGGTGTTGTCCGGGCATACAGATACCGTACCTTTTAATGAAGAACTCTGGCAGGTTAATCCATTACAAATGACAGAAAAAGACAATCGTTTTTATGGACTTGGTGCAACTGACATGAAAGGTTTTTTTGCGGTGGTTCATGCGGCCCTGGAACCACTCATGAAACAACAGTTAAATTTTAAACAACCACTGATCATACTCGCGACTGCAGATGAAGAAAGTTCCATGAATGGCGCCAGAGTACTCGCCCAACTGGGCAAACCCAAAGCGCGTTATGCCGTGATCGGTGAACCAACCGGATTAAAGCCTATTACCATGCACAAAGGCATCATGATGGAAACTATTCGCGTGCAGGGACAAAGCGGCCATTCCTCCAATCCTGCTTTGGGAAAAAATGCGCTGGAAGCCATGCATGAAATAATTGCCGTCTTACTGAACTTTCGAAGACAACTTCAGGCCGATTATCAGCACCCCCATTTTGAAATTGATGTCCCAACCATGAACCTTGGCGTAATACATGGTGGCGATAATCCCAATCGCATTTGTGGACACTGCTCACTGGAATTTGATGTCAGTCTGCTGCCCGGCATGGCAAATGACTCGATACGCTCGGCTATCAGGAAACTCATCAAACCCGTTGCAAAAAACTATCAGCTTGAAGTCGTACTGACTTCTCTGTTTCCCGGTGTTGAGGCCTTCGAAAACAAAGACAGTGAGCTTGCCCTGGCCGCTGAAAAGCTGACTGGCCATAGTCCCATCAGTGTGGCCTTTGGCACTGAAGCACCCTTTTTACAGGAACTTGGTATGGATACCATTGTGCTGGGGCCTGGATCAATTGACCTGGCACATCAACCTAATGAATATATGGCAGCAGATCAGGTGCAACCAGCGATTACTATTATTCAGGATCTGGTCAAACGTTATTGTCTGATTGATCAGGCTCAAAAGTAAAAAAGTAATCTGATGTCTGCACGACCTTGCTTCAAATTTTTGATCTAATTTTTTAAAGCAATATTGGCAGGCGAAAATAACTTTTAATAAACCCACGGCCGAGCCTGTTTTATCGCCAGCACCCCATCGAAAGTGACTTTGAATTCAATTTCCATGGCAAATTCCTGACCGGTTTGTACTCCGTAAAGTTCACGAAAACCCTGATGAATACGGTTCATATAATCACGCAATGTCGCTTTGTATTCATCCGTTAACAGTGCCTCGCCATTGGTACGGTTGGAACTGCTGATCTGACTGTCATTCAGTGGTAACGCAGAATTAAGCAACAGCTCTTCAGGTATGGACTCTTCATTGGGGTTGGTGACTAGGTCCTCTCCCACCTGCACATTGACATAATAGGTACGACCCGGATTGACCCCGCTGACCCCATAAACAATATCGTCACTAACAGCGACTCCATTGGCAGCTTCATCATCATAATTCGGATGCACCAGGATACCCATGGCAGCTGAGAAATGATCTATCCGGTAAAAGTCCCGTTCTTCAAAAGCGCGAAAATTCCACAAAGACGCAAAAACCTGCTTTACCGATTTGGCAATATGCCCTTCATCAGGCCGGTGGGTATAGGAGTCATACAATCCGGCACCACTGAAGCCAGGCAAGTCTTCATTATTGGTGCTTGAGCGCAGTCGTATTGGCATGCCCTGCGGAAAGGTATTCTGTAAAACAGCTAGTTCCTGCATCATCCAGTCCGGTATATCGCCGTCTTCCAGACCATCACGCAGAATTTCCAGAACCCGTTCCCGCTCACCAGCATTATCGGCAAAATTCGGCAGATCCATCATGCGTTCAACATCATTATAAAAATTATTGTGCTTCATGAATTCATCATAAAAATAAAAGGGGATAGCAAAACCGTCAGGGACTGCCTCGGTTGGAAAATCCAGGGTCTGCAAGGTAGCAACATTTGCTGCTTTGACACCAACATTGCGTGAATCCTCAAACCCCACATCTGCCAGAGGACGTATAGCTGTAACACTTAAATCCCGTTCTGCCTGCTGCACCTGGGTGGGTCGCAAATCTGCATAAAACTCATCCACTTCAGCCGTACTGGCTTCCCTAATGTCATAGCCATCTGCAGCCACACGGAAATAGACATATCGACCCAGCAATTGCTGTATCTCTTCCTGTTCTGTGACATCCCGGATATAAGCGTTGGGAATGTCATCCTGTACTGCACGCAAATTGACATGTGACAGGGGTGTCTGCCTGAACCCAGTTAGTATCCCGGCAACATGCGGCATTTCATTGGGCAAACTTCTGTAGACCACAACATCACGCTGTCCGGGTCGCTCATCAAGCGCCATCAAGCGCAAAATACCATAAGCTTCGGCTTCATTGAGCGGTAGATAGGCAATGTCAGCATACTCATCACCATCCAGGAATACGGCCAGATCAGCTGCTTCAAATTGAGAGCGTTGATTTTCGTACAGGCTGACTGCCGCAGGCATAGGGTGATAGGCCAGCCTGCCATCCAGAATTGGTGCCTGCTCTACCAGCGTGTCATGGGCAATCTGCAACAGGTCATATGGGTACCTGTCAAAGGGTTCAAACTCAAAGGTATATAAGCCAGCTTCACCATTAGGTGCGCGTAACAGGGGCCGATAAACCAGCACACCACGCATCACCCGCCCATCATTCTGCCCCATTCCATCGCGCGAATTCATACCATAACTGCGCATGAAACTGGAGTGATTACGATGCCTCACCGTATTCATGAAGTAGGTACGAGGGTTGCCGGTATCGGCATTGGTAATGATGAATTTAACGTATTCAAGGTCTATCAGGCCGGTATCAATAGACACATCTTCGCCCTGGTAAGACAATTGTTCGAAGGCCTCTCGGTCCGGTAATCCGGCCGATCCATCGCGTGGATCTACCAGTGTCGGGTCAACAGCATTGCCTGAACCACGACCGCCAAAGCGGCCCCCGAATCCGCCTCCTCCGAAGCGTCCACCAAAGCGGGATTGCGGCATGACCAGTTCCTGATTAATCAAACTGCCACTGTTATCTTTGTCCAGAGAAAGTAAACGCCAGTCAGCGGCTGCAATTTCTGCAGCAGATAAGGCCCAGTCGCCATCAAGGTCAATTGCACCCAATATGGGATCGTCGGTGGGGCCTTCAAACAGGGCTGGATTGCCAAGTCCGAGTTCAAAACTGTCGAGGTGGCCATTATTGTCCATATCAAAACTGGTCAGCATCGCCGGCAGTTGCTGTATTTCCTGCCAGCTTAGTTGACTGTCTCGTTCAGTATTTAAATTGTTGATACCCCGATTCAGAGTGTTTGATGATTGTGCAAGCACCGCTGCACTTTCTATCAGTACAGAAATTGCTACCATTAACAGTATCAATGTTTTAATGAACGGAATTTTCATTACCAAAATGTCGCCTTTTACACGGCTATACGCTGTTTATTCCACCCTGATGTAAACCTATTCCCAAAGATTCTATTAAGCCAGACAGCAAAGCGCAAAATTCATCCCATCCTTACTATAAGAAAAATTACCTAAGTCTCAGAAATATTGGAGAAATTTCCTGTTTTTCCTGTAGAATACCCGCCCTTTTGACAGATTAACTGTGGTTTAGCCCGGATTGAGCGATAAAGTTGCCAACTGATAGCAAAAAATATGTGTCGTGGTTCAGGCATTCTTCGCCCTATATCAATGCATACAGGGGCAAGGTTTTTGTCATCCTTTTACCGGGAGAAGCCCTGGCGCATGAAAATTTTCATAATATTGCACATGACATTACCCTGTTAAACAGTCTTGGCGTAAAGCTGGTATTGGTTCATGGCGCCAGACCACAAATCAACCAGGCACTGGATTCAGCCGGTATAAGCGCCAGCCTGCAGCCCGAACCCAGTGGCAAATCCCACTTGCAGTTACGCATAACAGACAGCAACAGCCTGTCCGTAATTAAAGCTGTCGTTGGACAATTACGTTTTGATATCGAGGCAAAATTTTCAATGGGTCTGATTAATTCACCCATGCATGGGGCCGACATCAATATCTGCAGTGGTAATTTTGTTATGGCAAAGCCTTATGGAGTTCAGAACGGTATAGATTATGCGTTCACCGGTGAAGTTAGAAAAGTAGACAGCGATGCCATTAAAAAGCAGCTGGATAATAACAATGTTGTCCTGCTATCCAATCTGGGGTACTCGGCTACCGGTGAAGTTTTTAATCTGACTTCCGAGGAAGTTGCTGCAGAAACGGCCATCTCCCTACATGCCGACAAACTATTAATTTACAGCAGGGAATCTGGAATCCTGGATAAAGACGGTTTGGCCATCAGCAAGCTAAATGCCGAACAGGCACAAACACTGCTTGCGGAAAAACTAGAATTGATAACAGCAGACGCAACGAAAGAAACTGATGAAGCCTTGAAAAATCTTCAACTCAGTATTAAAGCCTGTCTTGCTACAGTCTCACGTTCACAGGTCATCTCCTATGTCGAAGATGGTGCCTTATTAACCGAACTATTTACCCGCGAAGGTATCGGCACACTGATAACCCAGGATTATTATGAACAAACCCGTGCGGCTACGATTGATGATATAGGTGGCATACTGGATTTGATTCAGCCACTGGAACAGGATGGCACACTGGTACATCGCTCCCGTGAAAAACTTGAAGCTGAAATTCAACATTTTTTTGTAATGGAACGAGAAGGCATGATTATCTCCTGCGCTGCTTTATTCCCGCACGAAGACCAGAGCGCAGAATTAGCCTGTCTGGCAACCCATGCTGACTACAGGAATAATGGTTATGGCCAGGCCATGAGTGAATATATTGAAGAAGCAGCTTTAAAACAGGGAATCAAGAAGCTGTTTGTCCTGACCACAAAGTCACCACACTGGTTCCTGGAAAAAGGTTTTGTAGAAGGCTCAGTTGAGTCATTACCCATGGAAAAGCTTAGCCTTTATAACTACCAGAGAAATTCAAAAATTCTGGAGAAGAAGCTGTAGATTGCTTACCAATTTAAAAAAAGAAATTTATATAATTTTCAAAAAAAGCAGATGCTTAAAATGAAAAAGCATTGTAATTTAAAAAATAGATTTAATAATGCAGCATTAAAAGCGTCATGAGCGACATCAAGTCGAGACAAAAATTGGCGAAATAGCGGAGTTTACCAAGGGAGTAGATG
>JAYPJO010000001.1:11098-25875 GCA_038128465.1 Gammaproteobacteria bacterium | reverse complement strand
AATAAACAGGAAAATAAAATGCCAAAGTACAGATCGCATACTTCCACCAAAGGCCGCAACATGGCCGGTGCCAGAGCACTATGGCGCGCAACCGGTATGAAAAATGCTGACTTCAACAAGCCCATCATTGCCATAGCCAACTCCTTCACCCAGTTTGTTCCGGGCCATGTCCACCTGAAGGATCTGGGTCAACTGGTTGCCAGAGAGATTGAACAGTCCGGCGGTGTCGCCAAGGAGTTCAATACCATTGCCGTTGACGACGGAATCGCCATGGGTCATGACGGCATGCTGTACAGCCTGCCATCCCGTGAAATCATTGCCGATTCTATTGAGTACATGGTCAATGCACACTGTGCCGATGCCCTGGTTTGTATTTCCAATTGCGACAAGATCACTCCTGGCATGCTAATGGCCGCCCTGCGTCTGAACATTCCCGTCGTATTCGTTTCCGGCGGCCCCATGGAGGCCGGCAAAACCAAACTTGCTGGAGAAGTTATAAAACTGGATTTGATTGATGCCATGGTTGCTGCTGCTGATGACAAAATCAGCGATGAAGATGCCCTGGAATACGAGCGTTCAGCCTGCCCTACCTGTGGCTCCTGCTCCGGCATGTTCACTGCCAACTCCATGAACTGCTTGACCGAAGCCCTGGGACTGGCACTGCCCGGTAATGGTTCTACCTTGGCAACACATGCTGACCGGGAGCGACTATTTCTGGAAGCAGGTCGTTTGATCGTTGATCTGGCCAAGCGCCATTACGATGAGGATGATTATTCCGTACTGCCTCGTGAAATAGCGAATTTTCAAGCCTTTGAAAATGCCATGTGCCTGGATATCGCAATGGGCGGCTCAACCAATACCATCTTGCATCTGTTGGCAGCAGCGCAGGAAGCTGAACTGAATTTTACACTGGATGATATCGACCGTCTGTCACGCAAAGTGCCACAGCTTTGCAAAGTTGCTCCCTCAACTAACCTGTACCATATGGAGGATGTCCATCGCGCCGGTGGCATCATGGGTATTCTGGGTGCACTGGATCGCGCTGGTTTGTTGAATGCAGATATCCCGATGGTCCACAGTAAATCAATAAAAGAAGCACTGGCTAAATGGGATATTAAAAATCAGCCCAGCTCCGAAGTGGCAGATTTTTACCGGGCTGGTCCTGCCGGCATTCCGACACAGACAGCCTTCAGCCAGTCAACGCGCTGGGATTCGCTGGATGATGATCGTGAAAACGGCTGTATCCGGGATATCGAACATGCCTACAGCCAGGAAGGTGGTCTGGCCGTACTTTATGGCAATATCGCCCGTAATGGCTGTATTGTAAAAACGGCTGGTGTTGATGAAAGTATTCTGAAATTTTCCGGACCTGCCCGTATTTTTGAAAGCCAGGAAGCGGCTGTTGAATCCATACTTGGTGGCGACATTGTAGCCGGTGACGTTGTCGTCATTCGCTATGAAGGACCCAAAGGCGGTCCTGGTATGCAGGAAATGTTATATCCCACCAGCTATCTGAAATCAAAAGGTCTGGGCAAGGCCTGTGCACTGTTAACTGATGGCCGTTTTTCCGGTGGCACGTCTGGTTTATCTATCGGTCATGCGTCACCGGAAGCTGCAGAAGGTGGTGAGATAGGCCTGGTTAATGAAGGCGATACTATTGAGATTGATATCCCCAATCGCAGTCTCAACCTTGCCATCAGTGATGATGAGATGGAAAAACGTCGACAGGAAATGAATGCACTTGGCAAGGCTGCATGGAAGCCGAAAGCAGAACGTCCAAGAAAGGTCAGCTCAGCCCTGAGAGCCTATGCAGCTCTAACGACCAGTGCTGATAAAGGCGCTGTCAGGAATGTTGACCAGTTGGACGACAGATAAAACCTGCTGAATTGGTGAAAATATTAAATGGACTGGAAGGTATTCATAACGGTTTTCGCCACTGTCTTTATCGCAGAATTAGGTGACAAGACACAACTGGCAACCATGCTGTTTGCCAGTGACAAGGACGTGGGGAAATGGCTGGTATTCTTTTCTGCTTCAGCGGCGTTAATTGTAGCTAGTGCAATTGGTGTATTGGCTGGCAGTTTCTTATCCGCCTATATCAATGAAAAATACCTACATTATATCGCCGGTTGTGGATTTATCCTGATTGGTATTTTTACTCTTTACCGAGCCTGAGCTAGCCTTTCCAGAATCACAAAGCTGTAGTCATAAGGGTTTGGCTCAACTGCACTGAACGTTTCCCTGCCTACTTCCTGCCAGTCACTGAATTCTAATTCAGGAAAAAAAGCATCTCCCTCTACGTCGGCATGAACTTCAGTCAGGTAAAGCCTGTCGGCAAGAGGCAGTGCCTGTTGATAGAGTTCAGCGCCACCGATCACCATGGCTTCTTCACAGCCATCCACAACAGCAATCGATTCACACAGCTCCAAAGCCTGCTTAAGTCCGTGGACAACTTTGATGCTTTCAGCCTGATAGTCCGCATTACGAGTGACTACAATATTGGTGCGCCCCGGCAATGGCCTGCCAATCGACTCGAAGGTCTTACGTCCCATGATAATGGGCTTACCCATAGTCACGCGCTTGAAATATTTTAAATCTTCACTGAGATGCCAGGGCAGGTTGTTGTTAATGCCGATGACATGATTTTCTGCTATGGCAACAATAAGAGCCAGCTTCATACGGCAACCGGCGCCTTTATATGAGGATGGCATTGATAATTAGCTATCTCAAAATCTTCAAATTGATAATCAAACAGAGAATCCGGTTTTCTCAGGATTTTCAATTGTGGTAATGGAAAAGGCGTTCGCGATAACTGTTCATTCACCTGCTCCATGTGATTTGAATAGATGTGAACATCTCCGCCACTCCAGACAAAGTCCCCCGGTTCAAGATCACACTGTTGCGCCATCATATAAGTTAACAGGGCATAGGATGCAATGTTAAACGGCACACCCAAAAACGTATCTGCTGAACGTTGATAGAGCTGGCAGGATAATTTTCCATCAGCAACATAAAACTGAAACAGGGAATGACAGGGAGGCAAGGCCATCTCATCCACAAAAGTTGGATTGTAAGCAACAACCATGTGACGTCGTGAGTCCGGATTGTTTTTGATGCTGTTAAGCACCTTGCTGATCTGGTCAATCGTTGTACCATCTTTTCCTGGCCAGGCACGCCATTGCCTGCCATAGACTGGCCCCAGTTCTCCATTTGCATCAGCCCACTCATCCCAGATACTGACACCATTTTCATTCAGATATTTAATATTTGTATCACCGTTTAAAAACCACAATAGTTCATAAATAATGGAACGCAAATGCAGCTTCTTGGTGGTCACCAGGGGAAAGCCAGCAGACAGATCAAAGCGCATCTGATGGCCAAAGACTGATCGGGTTCCGGTTCCGGTGCGATCTGTTTTTTCAGCCCCTTCATCGAGGATACGCTGGAGCATGTCGAGATATTGCTTCATGATTTTACCCTTGCAGCATCGGTTTCAAATACATTTCGTTTATAGGCAAGCACTATTATTGCAGCACCGGCGATTATCATGGGAAAAGACAATAGCTGTCCGCGGGTGAGCCAGTCAAAGGCAACAAATATGCCGTCATCAGGCTCTCTGTAAAATTCGACAAAACTGCGAAACAGTCCATATCCAAGACAAAACATGCCGCTTACCGCAAAGGCAGGCCTGGGTCTGGCAGAATACAGCCAGAGAATGATGAATAAGCTCAGCCCTTCCAGACCGGCCTGGTAAAGTTGTGACGGGTGTCTGACCAGGCCTGAAGGGTCGCTCGGGAATATCATTCCCCATGGGACATCCGTGGCTCTGCCATATAATTCTGCGCCGATAAAATTTCCCAGCCTGCCGGCTGCAAGCCCGACCGGCACCATAGGGGCACCAAAATCCAGGACTTTAAATACAGACTTCCCTGAAGAATGGCTGAACAGATAGACGGCCAGAATGACCCCGAGAAATCCGCCATGAAATGACATGCCTCCCTGCCATACTAAAAATAAAGAAAGCGGGTCAGTGAGTAATGCTGAAAAATTATAAAACAGCATGTACCCAAGCCTGCCGCCTGCAACCACGCCTATGGCACTATAAAAAATCAGGTCGCTTACTTGTTCCTCACTCCAGCCTGAATTTTTTCTGGCCGCCCGCTTTTTTGCCAGCAACCACGCTGAACCAAAGCCAACCAGATACATAATGCCATACCAGTGAACTTGAAGCGGACCAAGAGAAATTGCAACGGGATCTATATTCGGATATTGCAGCATACAGCGCGGCAGTATAACGGTTTTTTATTCAGGAATGGAGGTATTCCCAGAGCTTTCCTAAGCTCGGGCAGAACGCAAAAGTCGTTCTATACCAGCATTATAAAGTTCCATGTCGATCATGGATTTTACTGCAGTACTATCCTCAGCTAGCAAGGCTTTTGCCAGTAAAGCCTGTGCCTGCTCCAGTGTAATATTACGCACTACTGATTTGACTCTGCCCAGTGCAGTAATATTCATCGAAAGCATTTCATAGCCCATCGCCATCAATAAAATGGCTGCGCCGGGATCACCGGCCATTTCACCACATACGCTGTGTGACAGATTTACTTTTTCAGCATTTCTGGCTATCTCATTGAGCACATTTAAGACTGGCGGATGAAATACCGAGAAAAGGTTTGCCACCCGGGGGTTATTGCGGTCAACCGCCAACAGATACTGAATCAGATCATTGGTACCAACGGATATAAAGTTTACCCGCCTGGACAACGCTTCCATCTGATAGGTAATGGCCGGCACCTCTACCATAACGCCTATTTCAGGACGTTGAATTTGTAAACCTTCTTCCAGTAGCTCAGCGTAACCCCGGTCAATGAGATGAATGGCATAATCGACTTGAGAAATATCACTGATCATTGGCAACATGATCTGTAAATTGTCCAGTCCCTGGCTGGCCCTCATCATGGCCCTGACCTGGGAAATAAATATTTCGGGATGATCCATACTGACCCGAATCCCACGCCAGCCCAGAAACGGATTCTCTTCATTAATCTTGAAATAAGGCAAGGCCTTGTCTCCGCCAATATCAAGGGTACGCATTGTTACCGGATTGGGATAAAAAGCTTCCAGTTGCGGACGATAAATATCAGTCTGTTCCCGTTCAGTTGGAAATCGGTCTTTCAGCAGGAAAGGAACTTCAGTCCTGAACAGCCCGATCCCTTCAGCGCCGCGATCTTTTGCGGTAGCTGAATCAGTAATCATCCCGGTATTTACCCAAAGCTGAATGCGGTGCTTGTCCATAGTTTCCGCAGGCAAATCTTTTATGGCTTCCAGTTCTTCGGTAAGTTGTACCTGTTCATCCACGATTTCTTGGAAGCGGGCCAGTAATTCATCTGATGGACTGCTGTATACGGTGCCATTATAACCATCAATGATCAGTTGCTTACCGTCAAACTCTGACAGGGGAATATCAATTGCACCCATAACGGCGGGGATGCCCATTGCTCTGGCAAAAATCGCGACATGTGAATGCCCTGAACCCCGTGCAGAAAGAATGCCCACAAGTTTTTCCTTTGGCACCACTGCAAACATTGCAGCCGATAATTCTTCACAGACCAGTATGCATTTATCCGGATAAACCATGGTTTTTTGCTGCTTGTCCTGCAGGTAAAACAGCACCCGGCTACATAGGTCTTTTATATCGGTTGCCCGCTCACGCAAATAATCATCATCAATGAGTTCCATATTGTTAACATGGTCCATCGCCACAGTGGCAAGCGCACCCTGAGCCCAGTTACCTTCCTTGATTTTGGCGACAACTTCATTGCCCAAAGCCTGATCACTGAGCATGTGCAGATAAGCATCAAACAACTCACGTTCTTCCGGTCGCAGCTGTCCCTTGATTTTCATTTTTAATTCGCTGATATCGATTCGAACAGCATTCAGGCATTCATTGAAGAAACTGATTTCGGCTTTTATATCTTTGCACTGGCGCTGTGGAATAACGCTAAGATCTGCCGGTGGAAACACTGTCACAGCCTGGGCAATGGCAACACCGGGTGCGCCAGGGACACCGCCAAAACTGACGTCTTTGGTTTTTATACCGGAAGGACTGAATCCGGTAATGGCACCGCGTGCTTCGGCATTGGCAATCACACCCGCAAGCTGTGCTGACAGCGTTATCAAAAAGGCTTCTTCTTCGGTATCAAATATGCGCTTTTCAATTTCCTGTACCACCAGCACCCCGAGCACTTGCTGATGGTGAATAATTGGCACCCCAAGGAAAGATTCATACTGCTCTTCCCTGGTTTCCGGCAGATAGACATAGTCAGGATGGGAACTGGCATTATCAAGATTCAGCGGTTCAGCACGACGCGCTACCAGGCCGACCAGCCCCTCTTCAGCGCCCAGGCTGACCTTACCTACAGCAGCCTGATCAAGGCCAAGAGATGCCATCAGTACGTAACGGTCAATATTCTGATCCAGCAGATAAACCGAACAGACTTTGGTCTCAAGCGTTCTTTGCACCCGTCTGGTAATAATATCCAGGCTTGTGTTGAGGTCTTTAGCCCCATTCACTTCCTGAATGATGCTGCGTAAGGTATCTAGCATAATCTTATTTGTCTGGAGATGAAGACGCGCCTGTCTGTCCGACTTTAGCCCATTGTTCAACTTTGCTGCGGGGCCAGTTAAGTGCTTCACTCATTGGCTGACAAAATTCTTCCAGCGCCTGGCGGTAGACGTCCCTTTTAAAAGAGATAACCTGGTCCAGTGGATCCCAGTAATCAATCCAGCGCCAATGATCAAACTCCGGTTTTTCTGTGTGATCGAAACGAATTTTACTGGTGTTCCCCAGGAGTTTAAGCAAAAACCATTTTTGTTTTTGTCCAATACACAAGGGATAAGAATTCTGACGGATATATTGTTTGGGAAGGCGATAAGGCAGCCAGTCGAGGGTGGTCGCCACTATTTCAACATCGCCAGCTTCCAGGCCTACTTCTTCATGCAGTTCTCTTAAGGCTGCCGATTCCGGCTCTTCATTTTCCTGTACACCACCTTGCGGAAACTGCCAGGCATCCTGGCCGGCCCGTTTGGCCCATAACAGTTTGCCATCATCATTGAAGATGATAATGCCAACGTTTGCTCTGTATCCTTCTGCGTCTACCACGTTTCCCCACTTTTGCTTCAGCCAGTGAATTCATCCCTGATTCTTTAAATGCCTATGTATTCTCACAATTTTCTTTGTATTCTTCGGCACTGAGCAATTCATCTAGCTCGGCTTCATTATTCATTTTAATTTTAAACAGCCAGCCATCATCATAAGGGGCGGAATTTACAGACTCCGGACTATCATCCAGACTCTCGTTGACTTCAACTATCTCACCACTCACCGGGGAATATATATCTGATGCAGTTTTAACTGATTCAACAACACTTACTTCATCATTGGCATTCACCATTGAGCCGCTCTCCGGCAGTTCAACATAAACGACATCACCCAATTCAGACTGGGCAAAGTCACTGATGCCAACTGTGGCTATGCCATCATCACCCAGTTTCAGCCATTCATGGCTGGCTGCATAATATAAATCTTCAGGTGTATTACTCACGTTGCTTACCTCACTACTATTATCGACTATCTGTTTGTATATCCGCGTTCAGTGACGCCTGATTAAAAGTGCTGACTCAAAGTTAATCTTATTGACTTCATCATAAGTAAGAGCCCGTCATCCTGCAAGAACTTATATAGCAACAAACAGCCCGATCAGGATCTGGCCCGGGATGAACGGATAAGCAGAAAAACCGGGACAAGACCCAGCAATATCAAGGTTACAGAAGGCAATGCTGCCCGTTCCCATTGGCCTTCAGCCGTCATCTGGAAAATCCTTACTGCCAGGGTATCCCAGCCAAATGGCCGCATGATCAATGTTGCTGGCATTTCCTTCATAACATCAACAAATACAATAATAAGTGCAGTTAACAATCCTGGCTTGAGTAAAGGCAGGTAAATTTGTCGCAGTAAACAACCAGGTGAAGCACCCAGGCTTTTAGCAACTTCAATAATTTTTGGATTAATCCTCTCAAAGCCAGATTCTACCGGGGCAAAAGCCACTGCCATAAAACGTGTACTGTATGCCAGAACCAGAGCAAACAAACTGCCAACAAACAGGGGTCTGATGCTATTGCCGGTCAGATTTTGTATTAATGCCATAGTGGCCTGATCCAGAAAGGTAAAACTAAGAATAATGCCAACAGCCAGGACAGACCCCGGTAAGGCATAGCCCAGGGTTGAGATGCGTATGGCGATAGCCTGCCAGCGCTTCTCTATTTCTCCGGCTGGCAGACGTTTAACGTAGGCCAGCATCAGTGCAAATATCGTCGTCAATAGTGCCGCGATTAGACCCAGACCAAGGGTGTTAAATAAAAACCCGAAGTAGCGGCTATCAAACTCTTCTTCGATAATTTCAATACTCCACAGCACCAGCTGGCTGAATGGCAGGACAAAGGCAAGCAGCAGGATGAGCGTGCAAAAAGAACTTGCCGCCAGCGCACGCCAGCCTGTGAGCCTGTAATGCTGGGTTTTAGGACTGATCTGCTGGGTATATCTTGCCTGTTTTCTGCCTTTTTGTTCAGCAAACAGCACCAGTGCAACAAACAGTAACAATAAGCTGGCCAGCTGGGCAGCTACTGCAAGATTGAACAAGCCATACCAAGCGCTGTAAATGGCGGTGGTAAAAGTATCGAAATTAAAAATAGAAACCGCACCAAAATCTGCCAGTGTTTCCATCAGTGCCAGCGCTACACCCGCAACAATGGCAGGGCGGGCAATGGGAACCGCAATCTTGAAAAATGCCTGCCAGTTTGACTTCCCCAGTATGCGACCGGCATCCATCATGCTGCGTCCCTGCATCAGAAAAGCGCTGCGAGCCAGCATGTAAACATAGGGATACAGCACCAGGCACAGAACCAGAATAACGGCACCAGCAGCCTGCACATTCGGAAAGTAAACATCATTACCAAACCAGTTACGCAGAGCGCTTTGCACCGGCCCGGTATAATTCATCAGGCCGAGAAAAACAAAGGCCATAACATAGGTGGGAATAGCCAGGGGCAGCATTAAAGCCCACTCAAACAACCTTCGACCGGGGAAGGAGCACACTGAGGTTAGCCATGCCAGGCTGACACCCAGCAAGGTCACACCGATACCAACTCCTATCACCAGGATAAAGGTATTGACTAACAGGCGATCCAGCTGAGTATCAAAAAGATGCTGCCAGATCGCCTGTTCACCATTACCCACAGTGCCCCACTGAATCAGAATCACCAGAATTGGCAGTACTACAATGGCAGCAATCAGGTATGACAGAATTTTCCAGGGCCAGTGTTTTATGCCCTGTCCCGGACCACTGGCTTGGGTAATAGAAGTCATGGCAACTTTAACGGTAACCGGCCCGATCCATTAACATTACTGCTGCCGCCTGCAGACGACCAGCAGCTTCTACATTAATGTTATCCTGTCTGAAATTGCCCCAGACAGCTACTTGTTGGGCAGGCGAAACCGTCGGATTGGCGGGGAATTCCAGGTTCAACTCAGAAAACATGATCTGTGGCTCCTCAGTGGACAACCATTCCAGCAGACGCTGTGCACCTTCAGGGTTTTTGGCATAACGGGTAACGCCCGCGCCGGAAATATTGACATGCGTGCCTGATGTATCCTGGTTTGCCCAGAACAGTCCTACCGGATAATCAGGGTCATCCACCTGTTTTCGGCCCAGGTAATAAGAATTGACTAGTCCTACATCACACTGACCGGCTGCAATTGCTTCGATTAATAGGGTATCACTGCTGAACACCGGTGCAGCAAGATTGGCGACCCAGCCCTCAATAATTGCCTGAGTTGCTGCTTCACCCAATCTTTCAATCATGGTGGCTACCAGCGAGATGTTATAGACCTCCTTTGATGTGCGCAGACACAGGCGGTCCTGCCATTGCGATTCCGCCAGTGCTTCATAACTCGACAGCTCGGCTGGATCGACACGGTCTTTTGCATAAATAATGGTCCGGGCTCTGACCGAAAGTCCAAACCACTGGCCTTCAGGCTCGCGTAAATGCGCAGGAATATTCTGCTGCAAAATTGCAGAATCAACAGACGCCAACAATCCCCGGTCTGCAGCTGCCCACAGATTACCAGCATCTACCGTATATAAAACATCAGCAAAGGTGGCTTCACCTTCGGCCCGCAAACGTGCTATTAAGGGCCCTTCTTCACCGGTTTGATACTGCACCTCTATGCCGGTTTCCTGGGTAAAACGGTCAAACAGGGGCTTGATGAGGTATTCCTGGCGGGAAGAGTAGACGATAACCGGGTCCAGCATTGCCGCAGTATTCTCTGTAGCAGACGACTCTGCAGGTACTGAAGCTGTTTGCCTTTCTTCAGCACAGGCACTTAAGACAATGCAGAAAAGCAGAATAAACTTGGTGCGTATTAGCATATCAGTTTTCCAGCCGGAAAAGACGAACTTGCAGGTTCCAGCTTTTATTAAAAGGCGCCAGATGATAATAATTCTCATTTAATTAAGCAAGTAATTGTCACCAAAATGCAGGGATTTATCGTCTACAGCCCCATCGCTCTTTTCATCAGCTGCTGTTTAACAGGCGCTGTACTATCAACCAGATCCATACCGGTATTTCGTAGCCAGCGCATCATCAGGTCATCAGATGCAAAGCCTCTTTTAAATGCTTCCATCAGGGCCATCATCCCCAGATTGTGCACCTTGCGTTGGCGCTGGTAACGACTTAATACCTGCTCGGTGCTGAAATCTTCTCCCTTGTCCAGGGCTCTACCAAGCACTTCAGCTAAACACTGAGCATCAGATAAACCCAGATTGACACCCTGGCCAGCCAGGGGATGAATGGTATGTGCGGCATCGCCAATCAGGGCCAGACCCGACTGTACATAACTTGTCGCATGGCGTTGCCAGAGCGGAAAGCAAAAACGTTTACCTGAGGCAATAACTGAACCATATTTATGCTCAAAGGCAGCCTGTAAGGCCCTGTTGAAGTCTGGTTCTTCGAGCGCCATGAAAGCCTGTGCTTGTTCCGGATCACAAGACCAGACTATCGACGAATAGCATTGCTCGTTGTTCTCTCTATTCAGAAGTGGGAGGAAAGCCAGCGGACCACTGCTCAGAAAACATTGTGATGCCGTATACTCATGAGATTTTTCTGTCTGCACAGTGCTGACTATCGCCTGTTGTTCATAAGACCAGGCTTTGACTTCAAACCCTGCTTCCTGTCGGATAAATGAATTTGCTCCATCAGCGGCAATAAGCAGTTTAGCCTGCAACTCTGTACCATCTGTCAGGCTTAAGCGTTGATACTCGCCCTGTCGGCGATATGAGCTAACCTGGCTGGCGCTCAACACTCTGATTGCAGACTCTTCCTGCAGGGCTTCACGCAGAGCGTCGCTGACAATGTTATTTTCAACGATATGTCCCAGCACTTCCTGGTGTATGTCCAGCGCAGAGAAACTGATGTTCCCTGTGCCTTCAGCATCCCAGACATACATGTTCTCGTAGGGACAGGCACGCTGTGCAATTTTTTCCTGCCACAACCCCAGGGAATCAAACAGCGACTGGCTGGCAATGGTCAGTGCGGATACGCGGGGATTGAAACTGTTTACTCTATCAGTCTGCTGGTCAGTTTCAGTGTTTGATATGCTGGTGTCGCCCTCTATCAGCGCCAGTGAAAATGATTTAGTCTGCTGGGCTAGCCGTGTGAGCAGCAACGCCATGCTCAGACCAACCATGCCTCCACCAACAATAATTACATCAAAATCCGTCAACTGTGCTTGTTTCATGAGCAAATATTTTTATCAGCTGCCTGCGCCTGACTCTTGCAGTTTCACTGCGTGACTGTATGCTTGGCGCATGCGAATTTCCAGAATTTATACTGACCAGGGTCTCACACAAAACAGTAATCTCAGACTTACCGGTCAGACTGCCCATTATCTCAGCAAGGTGCTTCGCCTTAAAGTAAATGCTGAACTGATTTTGTTTAACGGAGATGGTTACGAGTATGCTGCCATCATCACATCAATACAGAAAAAAGAAATAGACCTTGAAATCAGTACTGCTTCTCCAGCTGCCAGCGAATCGCCCCTGCAGACCATACTGGCCCTGGGCATATCCCGTGGCGAACGCATGGACCTTGCCATTCAGAAAAGTACCGAACTCGGCGTTACGGAAATTGTGCCGCTTTTTACAGAATTCAGTGAGGTCAAATTGCAAGGCGAGCGTTTGCAAAAAAAACTGAAACACTGGCAACAGATTGCTATCAGTGCCTGCGAACAAAGTGGCCGAAACTCCTTGCCAGTTGTGCAATCACCCATATCCCTGACTGACTGGTGTGAACAAACGGCCTGTGAGCTAAAGCTTATCCTGGCGCCTGACCAGGGCAAAAGCATTGCCGAAATGGAAACATCTGGCCAGGTTGCTTTGCTGATTGGACCAGAAGGAGGGTTTTCAGAACAGGAAATTGCAACTGCAGTTAATACCGGATTTCATCCAGTACGGCTGGGCCCCAGGGTGATGCGGACAGAAACAGCCCCGGTTGCAGCCTTAAGTTGTTTGCAATTGTTATGGGGCGATTTCTAAAGAGCGTCCGGACCAGACTCTCCCGTACGAATACGAATTACCTGCTCCAGGTCACTGACAAATATCTTGCCGTCACCGATTTTTCCGGTTGCAGCTGCTTTGGTTAACACTTCTATAATCTGATCTACGGCTGCATCATCTGCAGCGATTTCCAGTCTGACCTTTGGTAAGAAGTCCACCACATATTCTGCACCGCGATAGAGTTCTGTATGCCCCTTCTGGCGACCAAAACCTTTTACTTCAGTAGCAGTAATCCCCTGTACGCCGACACCAGATAATGCTTCTCTGACATCATCCAGTTTAAAAGGCTTAATTACAGCTGTGATCATTTTCATTGTTATCTCCTCAAACCCAATAGTGCTTTCACAGGCTCTTCGAAGTATATGCTACCTTAAGCAAAAAAACGATGGTACTGACATACTCTATGCTGCATTATTTACAGCTCTGGTCACTGGCCTGTCTGGTGCTAGAATAAGTTCCATATCATTAACCCCATTGCCAGAATAACTATCGATGATTGATAAAGAATTTATTGAAACGCTAAGCGCCCGACTCAGTGCCCTGTTACCGGACCCCGGCCCTATCCGGGCCGACATTGAACAACAATTCAATTCTCTGCTGCAAAGCTCTCTGGGAAAATTAAACCTGGTCAGCAGGGAAGAATTTGATGCCCAGCTCAAGGTCCTGAATCGTGCAGAACAAACTATTGCAGAACTTGAGGCCAGAATAGGTGAACTGGAAGAAGCGGCTCAACGCTGATAATCCTGCTGCCGATAGGATATGGCCTCCAGCAAATGTGTTCTGAGTATATTTTCCTCATCGGCATAATCTGCAATGGTTCTGGCCACTTTCAGTATTCGAAAGTATGCCCTGGTTGACAGTTTAAGTCTCAGTATAGCCCCGCTTAAAAGCTCGGCGTCAGATTTACTAAGCTCACAATGTGCCAGGATTTCCTGCTGATTCAATTGCGCATTACTTTTACCTGAGCGATCAAGCTGACGTTGCCGGCAACGTGCAAGCTGTCTGACAATCTGCTCACTTTTCCCGCTGGCTTGCTGTTTCTGATTGAGCTGTATAAGTTTTTTCTGATCGGATTTATCGAGTCGAGCCAGCACAACCTGCAAATCAATTCTGTCCAGTAAGGGGCCTGAAATTTTCTCCTGATACCTTTTTATGCGCTCCATTGAACACTCACATTCACGTTCGTTGTCACCATAGTAACCACAGGGGCAAGGATTCATCGCAGCAATGAGCTGAAACCGCGCAGGCAGATTAACCTGATAGCTTGCCCTGGAAATCAGGATGCTGCCTTTTTCCATGGGTTCCCGAAGCGATTCCAGTACTCTGGCATTGAATTCGGGCAACTCATCCAGAAACAGCACCCCATTGTGAGCCAGGCTGATTTCGCCTGGCGATACCTCTTTGCCACCACCAACCAAAGCGACAGCTGAAGTGGTGTGGTGAGGGGAGCGAAAAGGAACCTTTCTTAAACCGGTATCCGACACTTCTGATCTGGTAATAGATCTGATTGCGGCCAGCTCCAAGGCAGCTGTTTCATCCAGCTCTGGAAGAAGTGAACAAATACGATTGGCCAACATGGTTTTCCCGTTTCCGGGCGGACCTCTCATCAGTAAATGATGTCCTCCCGCTGCAGCCAGAATCAAGGCTCTCTTCGCGTGTTCCTGCCCTACCACATCATCAAGCGTTTCTGTATAAACTGGTTTTTCCAAAGCAGCAGGTTCTGCTTTGGGCAACTGCTTTTCACCTGAAAGATGCTGGCAGATTTCGATTAAATGCCGACTCAACCTGATATCAGCATCACTGATATATCCTGCAGAAACAGCATTACCAGATGGAATGATGCACTGACGCTGTGCTTCGCGAGCTGCCAGCAGACCCGGTATAACACCTGGAATTATTCTTACTTCGCCTGAGAGGGCCAGTTCTCCCATCAACTCCACTGCTGCAATACTTTCTGCTGGCAGCTGTCTGGATGCAACCAGAATACCGATAGCGATTGCCAGATCGAAACGCCCTCCGGTTTTGGGCAGATCAGCAGGAGCCAGATTAACCGTTATACGTTTAGCCGGAAATTCAAGGTTGGAATTGAGTATGGCGCTACGAACC
>JAYPJO010000001.1:277-11088 GCA_038128465.1 Gammaproteobacteria bacterium | reverse complement strand
TCCTTGCTTTCTTTAACGGCAGTTTCAGGTAATCCGACGATCGAAAACCCGGGCAGGCCATTTGATAAATGGGTCTCTACACTAACCAGTGGAGCTTCTATACCAATATTGGCTCGAGAATAAACTATAGCCAGAGACATAACCCTTCTTCCATGAAAGCAAAGACATACTATTTAATAGTGCAAAGCTGAACTCTTCGCAAATACAAATTCACATGACGTTGTAATTCATGAAAAAAAGAAAGAAAGGAAAGATGTACGGGGGGATTAAACCAGGCAAATACCCACACAGGTGCTTGCCTGGGATTAAAGCAAAGTCTTACTGAAGGGCATCCAACATGAAATCAACAACAGCCCGAAGTTCATCATCAGAACAGTCAACACAGGCGCCTCTGGCAGGCATAACATTCAGGCCATTCAGTAAGCTTTCATAGAGTGCATCAGCACCTTTGGCTACTCGTGCTTCCCACTGTTCAGAATTGCCCAGTATCGGGGCCTCACTGACACCTGTCGCATGACAGGCCGTGCAGGAAGTGTTGTAAATAGTCTGCGGATCTCTGCCACCAGCAGCAGTGGCTCCACCAGCAACAGCCTGACCCAGACCAGCGGCACAGGTATCACCTACAACACAGACTGTACCGGCAGGTCGTAGTCTTTCCCGGATATCATCATCCGAATTCTGGGCGCCAGCACCTGCTGACAGAAAAATGACGAATAGAGTTGCAATCAGGCAGGCTATTCTTTGATTCACGTTGATACCTCGGGTGTTTATCAGTAGCTGAAAATTTCGAGGCGGCATTATACCTGTAAATTCCCTGTTCTGGTACTTGTTGTGCACCAGGTTAATGGCTCAGTTTGAATTTCACTATGAGATGATAACAGGGGAAATGTACTTTAATGAGGAGCCGTCCGAGGCAGGGATGCCGAGGCCGAGCGTACAGGGATGTATTTACCGCGTGCTCCGAATAAAAGTACTTTCCCCTAAACATCTAAGAAAGTAACAAAAAATATTCAAACAGAACCTCTACCTGATCTAGCAGCCATTCCGATTTTTTAATATAGAACTGCTGTGCTACGAAACTCAGCTTCGCGCTTCAAATAAAGACTGTCAGGGATACAGTGCAGAATTTTCCAGCATGGAAGCATCACGATCCTTGGCAGATAGGGTCGGCTCACCAATATCCTCAAGTGGCCAGGGAATGTTCAGTTGCGGGTCATTCCAGTTTAATGCATGTTCATCTTCAGGCGCGTAATAGCTTGTGCACTTGTAGACAAATTCGGCCTGCTCACTGAGAACCAGAAAACCATGGGCAAAACCTGGTGGCACCCAGAAGATAAGCTTGTTTTCAGCCGATAACACAGTGGCTACATGCTGACCGAAGGTAGGCGAGTTTTTACGCAAATCCACGGCGACATCGAAAACTTCACCGGACAATACCCGCACTAGTTTTCCCTGTGGCTGTTGCAACTGGTAATGCAGGCCCCTTAAAACTCCCCGTGCTGATGCACTGTGATTGTCCTGGACAAAATCAGTCGGAAGGCCTGCTTCAGCCAGCCAGCTGGCGCGGTAGGTCTCCATAAAAAAGCCACGCTCATCACCAAAGACTTCTGGCTTGAAAATCAGGACCCCCGGAATGGCCGTGCTGATAATTTCCATTAATAAACCTTCTCATTAAGAACCCGAAACAGGTATTCACCATAGCCACTTTTTCGTAAGGGTTCAGCCAGAGACTCCAGCTGGCCGGCATCAATAAAACCCATGCGATAGGCAATCTCTTCCGGACAGGCGATTTTTAGTCCTTGTCGCTCTTCGATGGTTTCAACGAATGTACTGGCGGCCAGTAAATTCCCATGTGTACCGGTATCCAGCCATGCCGCACCCCTTCCCAGAATTTCAACGGTCAATTCCCCTGACTTCAGATACTCAGCATTGACATCCGTGATTTCCAGCTCTCCCCTAGGAGAAGGTTTGATTGCCTTGGCGATCTCAATGACCCGGTTATCGTAGAAATACAGGCCGGTGATTGCGTAATTGGATTTTGGCTTGGCGGGCTTTTCCTCGACAGACAGCACACTGCCATCATCTGAAAACTCAACCACACCATAGGCTTCAGGATTTTGGACATGATAGCCAAATACGGTTGCGCCTTTTTCCTTATTCGATGCTCTTATCAATGATTCCTTTAGAGAATGTGAATAGAAAACATTGTCACCAAGTACCAGAGAAACGGCATCACTACCAATAAAATCCTCACCAATAAGAAAGGCCTGTGCCAGTCCATCAGGAGAAGGCTGTTCAGCATAGGAAAAATTCAGCCCCCATGATTCACCGCTGCCTAACAGGCTTTCAAAAACCGGCAGATCCCTGGGAGAGGAGATGATGAGGATGTCCTGAATGCCTGCCAGCATAAGCGTACTCAGGGGATAATAAATCATAGGCTTGTCATATATCGGCAAAATCTGCTTGCTGACAGCCTGAGTGATCGGATGCAGGCGGGTGCCAGAACCACCAGCCAGAATGATACCTTTCATACCTGCTCTCCCTTATCGGTTCCGATTCGAGTTAATTTATAGCTGCCGTCCAGCACTGCCTGCCACCAGGCTTCATTTTCCAGATACCAGCCCACCGTTTTGCGAATACCACTTTCAAAACTTTCTTCCGGCTTCCAGCCCAGCTCCCTGTCAATTTTTGACGCATCAATGGCATAGCGCAGATCATGTCCGGGGCGGTCTTTCACATATTCGATCAGGGTCTTATAACCCTTGCCTGACTTTGCTGAGTTCGGATTATCCGGTGCCAGTTCTTCAAGAATGTCGCAGATACAATGCACCACCTCGATGTTCTCTTTCTCGTTATGACCACCAATGTTATAGGTTTCACCCACCTTGCCCTCAGTGATCACCCGATGAAGTGCCCTGGCATGATCTTCAACATACAGCCAGTCTCGAACCTGCTTGCCGTCACCATAAATGGGCAGCGCCTTTCCCTTTAGTGCATTCAGGATCATGTGTGGAATCAGTTTTTCCGGAAACTGGTAAGGGCCATAGTTATTGGAACAGTTGGTCACCAGCACAGGAAAACCAAAAGTTCTGTTCCATGCCCGTACCAGGTGATCCGAGCTGGCTTTTGAAGCCGAATAGGGTGAGCTTGGATCATAAGCAGTATCTTCCGTGAACAGGCCTTCCGGGCGATCCAGGTCACCATAGACTTCATCAGTTGAAACATGGTGAAAGATAAAGCCGGATTTTTTTTCTGCATCCAGCTGCTCCCAGTAAGCACGTGCTATATCCAGCAGGTGATAGGTACCAACAATATTGGTCTGGATGAATTCTCCGGGGCCATCAATGGAGCGGTCAACATGGGATTCAGCCGCCAGGTGCATGACGGCGTCAGGCTGGTGCTCTCTGAACAAAAGCTTCAGCGCTACTGAGTCACAGATATCAACCTGACAAAAACCATAACGCTCGGATGGCAGAACTTCTTCTAAGGAACTTAAGTTTCCGGCATAAGTCAGCTTATCAACATTGATTACTTCATCCCGGGTATTCTGCAATATATGACGGATCACCGCACTGCCGATAAATCCGGCACCACCGGTAACTAATATTTTCAATTTATTACTTCACAGTTTGAGAGTTGGAGGCGTTATTCTAGTAAAAAACAATTCTGCTTAACAGGCTAACCTTTCTGCTCCAGGACTTTCTTTAGCTCATCTTTCCAGTCATTACCGGAAAAATCCAGTGCCTCATATGTTGCCTGTTTATCCAGCACTGAATAGGCTGGTCGTTGTGCCGGCGTCGGGTATTGCTCAGTTGTAATGGGATGCAACGGGATAGCCTTTTTTAACAGTCCCAGTTCAAGTGCCTGGCGCTGGATTTCACAGGCAAAACCATACCAGTTGGTTTCCCCCTGATCGGTCCAGTGGTATATGCCCCTGAGGTTTCTGTTTCCAACAAAGTGCCAGATAACCTCAGCCAGTGTGTGCGCCGATGTTGGTATGCCGATCTGGTCATCAACAATGCTTAGCTCATCACGAGCTGCCATTAACATCAGCATTGTGTTCACAAAGTTCTTGCCTGTTGCAGAATACAGCCAGGAAGTTCTGATGACAGTGCTGTCCGGTCTGAGTCCCATCAGTTTTTCTTCGCCAGCCTGCTTGCTGGCACCGTAAACACTCAGTGGCGCCGTATGGTCATCAGGCTTATAAGGCTTCTCTCCTTTGCCATCAAACACAAAATCAGTTGAAACATGGATAATGCGACAATCAGGGGGGCAGGCTTCAGCAATATTAGCTGGGCCTTCCGCGTTGACAGCAAAGGCCAGCTCCTTTTCGGATTCTGCCTTATCAACCTGTGTATAGGCCGCTGCATTGATGACCGTACTGGGTTGGATGTCAGTGTAGACTTCCTGGTGCCGGGATAAATCGCTGATATCCAGGTCAGCAGAACTGAATGCAAATAATTCTGTCCAGGCAGGTGCGATTTGTTTTAGCAAACTACCAAGCTGACCCGAGCTTCCCAGAAGTACTACTCTTTCCTGCATTGACATTCCTTCATCGACTGCACTCTGTGCTTTTCAAAATAATGAAGAGTTTAAATAAAAACGCCCATGATGCATAACATCACAGGCGCTTTAGATTTTCTAAAATTAAGCTGGCGCTTTTTACATGGCACTGCGTTCCATCTCAACCAGATAATCAACCACTTCAAGCATATCTGTCTGAGTTGGTACTGCCTGATTGGTCACGATGCGATATTTGCCATTTACAATCAGATTTGGCGTGCTGCGAACACCATAATCCCGCATCTTGGTGTTAGCACGATTGACTGCAGATGTTACAGTGAAAGAGTTCCAGGCTGCATCAAACTCATCACCGGAAACGCCTTTGGTCATGAAGTAATCTCTGGCAGCTCGTTCAGATTGCAGATAGTTCTGGCGCAATAAAATTTCATCAAATATATCACTGTGGGTTTCCTCAAAAACTCCAAGTTCAACTGCGGTGTAGTACAATTGCGCATGGGTTTGCATCATGGCATTCCACATGCCGGGGCTACGCACAAATACCACGTCTTCAGGAATGTTGGCTTCCCAGTTTTCGATTAAAGGCTCAAACGAGTAACAATGGGTGCAGCCGTACCAGAAAATTTCGACTACTTCAATTTTGTTAGGATCAACTGTTCGCACTGGGGTATCCAGAGCAACATAATGTGTGCCTTCAACATAGCGGGCAGGTTGGGCAAATACAGAGGCACTGATTGCCAGTAAAGCAAAGGCAAGCAATACAGGTTTGAGTAATACTTTCATGTTGTTCTCCAGACTAATGGTATTTTGTTATAAATTTTAAAATCAGGCTTTCTTTAGCGCCTAAAGATACAAAAAAGGGCGCCGCTTGACACCCTTTTTATAGCAGCCAGCTTAATCCTGACTGAATAATTCATTTTATTTCCATATTCAGCTTTATTCAGCACGCAGCCCTGAAATATAGGATGCTAGTGCTGTAATTTCAGCATCATTTAATCTGGCAACAGTATCACGCATGACTGAGGCCAGATCATTGTTTCTGCTGCCATCGCGAAAGGCTCTCAGCTGAGTTTCTGTATAAGTCGGATCCTGCCCCCGTAATGAAGGGTAACCGGCGCCGGCATTACCAGCTCCTGTTGGCGAATGGCAGGCTGAACAGGCAGCAATTCCCAGATCAGCATTACCTGCCCGATACAGAGTTTGGCCCAACTCGACTGCAGACTCTTCAGCTGCACCCAGAGGCTCATCAAGCGAAGCATAATGCGCAGCAATATCAGCCAGATCCTGATCAGATAGTGCATTTAACTGACCTGCCATCAGCAGGATTTGTCGGCTGCCACTTTTGATGTCCTGTAACTGTTTGTAGAGGTAGCTTGCATTCTGGCCGCCCAGTTTGGCTGCCTGCGGAATGACAACATCATTACCACTGGGGCCGTGACAGGCGCCACAAGCAACTACCTTGGTAGCGCCGGCGGCAGCATCACCAGTAACTTGTGCCTGCGCTGTTGTGCTGAATGCCAAAATCAACATTGCAGCAAGAAAAATTCTGTTCATGCGTGTTTCCATTAATAATACTATAGTTTAGTGAAGCCCTGGTTTGAGAACAGGCTTCTGTTCCGACTTATCCGACTTACGATTTTTACCAGCCTGGCGTGTACGGGCGACCACCCCTGCAAAAAAGCGGGTGGATTATACCCTATCCCTTGCTGATGACAAAGACACCGCTGCCAGAGAATCAGTGTAAATACTGAAAAAACCGATTATTAATACGCAATAACGGAATCTGCCATGCTTGAGGTACAATCCCAGCCCAAAATCTCCCGCACTTTTATTAAGGCCATGAACACGCTATCAGCCAGAACAAAAAAGAATGCCTGAATCAGCTCTAGATTATCGCCATGCCAAGTTTCTGACCAGTGCAGGGACTCTGGCACAATGTCCGGAAGATAATGCCCTGGAAGTTGCGTTTATTGGTCGTTCCAATGCCGGCAAGTCCAGTGCCATCAATATACTCACGGAACAGCCCAAGCTGGCCAGGACAAGTAAAACGCCTGGTCGGACCCAACTGCTGAATTTCTTCGAAATTGACGAGGGTCGTTACCTGGTTGATCTGCCCGGTTTCGGCTATGCCAAGGTGCCCCCCAAGATGAAGCAGGTCTGGGAGAAGGAATTAACCCGCTATCTGGAAGAAAGACAATCCCTGCAGGGAATCATTTTGCTGGTAGATATCAGGCATGCCTTCAAAGACAGCGACATGATGATTGTTGACTGGTCTGCCCGTGCTGAAATGCCACTGCATGTATTGCTGACCAAAGCTGACAAACTCAAGCATGGCGCCGCCAAAACTGCACTGTTAAAAGGACAAAAACAGCTGGCCCCGTTTGGTGAACACATCAGTCTGCAGCTTTTCTCAGCTCTCAAGGGAGATGGCGTTGCAGATCTGCGCAGGCAATTAAACCGCTGGTTCCATCCGGAATGATGCCAGTCTGAATCTTTCTGAAGAAACTTGAATGAGGCCAGAAAATACGACCCCCAGATATAAGTAGGGCTCCAACCACAGGAGAAAGTAGTTGGAGCCCAGTCTCCTACAAACATGAGGAGTATTTTAGGTCGTTCTAGCAGGCTGGGAAATCGGGGAGAAAACCAACCTGCTACGTTAGTGTGACTGATCTGGAAATAAATAGTTCCAAATATTTCACAGATATTCGACTTTTTTTAAATTTATAACTGCTCGTGCAATGACACATTGACGGTTTTAATGTGCTTCATCCCAATTCAGACCTGAACCTATATCGACAATCAGAGGTACATCCAGAGCCGCAGCCGAAGCCATCCTGAATTCGACTCCTTCAGATAGCAGTTTCAGGTCATTTTCACTGACTTCAAATACCAGTTCATCGTGTACCTGTAACAATAGCCGGGCATCCAGGTTGGCGATTTTCAGCCAGTGCAGGATATCAATCATGGCCCGCTTGATGATATCGGCAGCCGTCCCCTGCATCGGGGCATTGATAGCCGTGCGCTCTGCTGCCTTTCGCAGCATGCCATTACGGGCATGGATATCAGGCAAATACAGACGCCTGCCAAACAGTGTTTCCACATAACCCTGTTCATTAGCCAGCTGGCGGGTATTTTCCATATAGTCACGCACACCTGGATAGCGATGGAAATAGCGCTCGACATATTCCTGTGCCTCATGCCGCCCTATGCCTAGCTGTTTGGCCAGTCCAAAGGCTGACATGCCGTATATCAGGCCAAAATTGATGGCCTTGGCACTGCGGCGCTGATTGCTGTCAACTTCATCCAGTTCAACTTCAAAAATTTCTGCGGCGGTAGCGCGGTGTACATCAAGGCCCTGCTGGAATGCGACGCGCAATCCCTCATCCCCGGATAGGTGCGCCATGATACGCAGTTCCACTTGTGAGTAATCGGCTGCCATCAGTACTTTGCCGTCTTCCGGGATAAAGGCCTTGCGAATCCGGCGGCCCTCTTCAGTGCGGATCGGGATGTTCTGCAGATTCGGATCCGTCGACGAAAGCCGGCCAGTTGCTGCAACAGCTTGCTGGAAAGTACTGTGAATGCGACCCGTGTCAGGATTGAAATCCTTAGGCAGTTTGTCTGTGTAGGTGCTTTTCAGCTTGCTCAATGTGCGATATTCAAGTAACAGTTTGGGCAAGGGATAATCCTGAGCCAGTTCCTGCAGAACCGGCTCTGCGGTCGAAGGCTGTCCCTTGGCCGTTTTGCTGATAACCGGGTAATTCAGTTTTTCATAAAAGATTTTTTGTAGTTGTGCCGGTGAGCCGAGGTTGAACTCCTCACCAGCCAGATCGTAGGCTTCCTGTTCCAGCTCATTCAGACGTTTTACCAGTTCCTCACTTTGCTGCGCCAGGCTGAACAGGTCTACCCGAATGCCCTGTCGTTCCATACCCAACAACACCGGCATTAGCGCAATTTCGCCATAGCGGTAGATTTCCGCCAGCACACCAGTCTGTTTGAGTTTCAATTCCAGCCCCTGCTGCAGGCGATATATAAAATCAGCATTCTGGGCTGAATAGGCTGATGCCTGTTCAATATCCACTTCGGCATAGCTGAGCTTATTACGACCTTTGCCCAGCAGTTCTTCCAGCAAACGCTTGTCTTCCTGCAGATAGTTCGAGGCCAGTCTGTCCAGTGTATGCCGGTGCGCCACCGAGTTCAGCACATAGGATTGCAACATGGTGTCATAGCGTCTACCAGACAGTTTAATGTCGACATTAGCCAGTGCATGACTGATCAATTTAAGATCATGACCGGCCTTGAAGATGCCCTGGTCTTCCAGCGCCGGTTTGAGCTGTTTAAAGACCTCTACCGGATCGAGCTGTTCAGGTGCACCTGCATAGTCATGTGCAAGTGGAATATAGCTGGCCTGACCCGACGCTGTTGACAGTGACAAACCAATAATTTTTGCTTGCATGAAATGGGCACCATCGGCTTCCAGCGACAGTGCCAGGCGCTCTGCTTTTTTTACATCCTTGATTAAACTCCCTAATTGCTCGCTGGTTAAAATAGTCTGGTAGTCCAGCTTTTTCGGTGCCGGGAACGCATCCACATCATCGGCAGGCTCTGCTTCATCACCCTTACCAAACTCCTTCTCTTCAGGTTCTCTCGCTTCTGCCTTAACCCCCTCTGCTTCCAGCTCCTTGATCCAGGTTCGGAATTCCAGGGTCAGGTACCAGCTTAACAGGGACTCTTTATCAGCCTCGGTATGGGTCAGTTCTCCAGGCCCAAACTCAAGCTCAACATCCAGCTTGATGGTGGCCAGTTCAATAGAAAGACGAAGTTGCTCAATATGAGCCCTGAGATTTTCACCGGCCTTGCCCTTGATCTCATCCGCATGCTCAATCAGGTTTTCTGCCGTATCATATTCTTCCAGCCACTTCACCGCTGTTTTGGGTCCCACACCGGGCACGCCGGGAATGTTGTCAGACTTATCACCCATCAGGCCCAGGTAATCAATTATCTGCTCGGGCGCCAGACCAAACTTTTTTTTCACCCCTTCGATATCCAGTACTTCCCGGTTCATGGTGTTAAGCAGGGTGACATGCTCACTCACAAGTTGCGCCAGGTCCTTATCACCGGTTGAAATCAGGGTATCGAGCTTTTGTTCGGTGGCCTGTTTAGCCAGGGTGCCGATCACATCATCGGCCTCAACACCAGGCACAACAATCAGGGGCAGCCCCATGGCCTTGATAATTTCATGAATAGGTTCAATTTGCGTACGCAGGTCATCCGGCATAGGCGGTCGATGCGCCTTGTATTCCTTGTAAATATCACTGCGAAAGGTTTTGCCCTTAGCATCAAATACCACGGCCACCGGTGAATCCGGGTATTCCTTGATCAGACTGCGCACCATGTTGATCACACCCTTGATGGCGCCGGTGGCCTGGCCCTTCGTAGTCGTTAATGGCGGCAGTGCATGAAAAGCACGGAATAAATAGGACGAGCCATCAATCAAAATCAGGGGTTTTTCAGGTAGATTGCTCATTACTGTAAACACCCGCTTATGGCTTCTGTAACGCCGAGCATGAAATCACCGTAACCGGTCTTACTGGCCGCATAATCAAAACCGAACCAGTCTATCGCAACCAGGTTCATATCCCTGCCAGTCAGCTGACGAATTTCTGCCGGATTATTAGATGGCTCCAGTAACACGCATCGTACATTGTTACTTTCCAGGATATCCCTGACAGCCAGTACCTTGCGGATGCCGGGTTGCAGTTCCTCGTTCTCGGTATACGCGGCGACATGCGACAGACCATACTGCTGCTCAAAATAACCAAATGCATTGTGGTAGACCGCAAAAGGTTTGTCTTTGACATTTCGTAGTGTTGTATTGATGCGTGCATCCAGTTCATCCATGGCACTATTAAAGTTATCCAGGTTATTCATGTAACGCCCATGATTTGCAGCATCCACTGCACCCAGTTTTTCTGCCAACGCACGGGCAATCAGCCGAGCATTAATCGTCGACAACCATACATGCGGGTCGATACGGTCGGGCAGTGCAAGGCCGTTTGCTGCCACCAGTTCATAAGCCGTGATGATGCCAGGTGATTCCGGATCAATCACATCAGACAGAGCATTCTCAAGCTGTGGCCCAACCCAGAGCAGGACGTCAGCTTCGTTCAGCCGGCGTCGTTCAGAAGGCCGCAGAGAAGGATGGTGTGGGTCCTGTGACGGACCGATGATAATGCCGGGTTCAATAAAGCCGGGGATATCGGCTGTTATGGCGCTCACAATTAATTGCAGGG
>JAYPJO010000001.1:0-267 GCA_038128465.1 Gammaproteobacteria bacterium | reverse complement strand
GGCTTGATGCTAACATTAACCACAGGCTGTGCAAAAACCATGTTGCTTAGTGACAGATACAATGTCATGCCTGTGGCTATAAAAACTTTGAGAGACAAGCCTTATTCCTTCCTGGTGTGCCAGCCCATTCCGGCTGATGCTGCTTAGCACACTATGATATATTACCTCGCCTTGTGCGCAAACTTGGCGGCATAAGAGTTATAAAGATATAAGTTTGTTTGTTCCGGAGAACGCAAACCCAAGTCCCTGTGGGCTCGGCCTCGTCAT